>JAUUZN010000086.1 GCA_030589945.1 Gammaproteobacteria bacterium
AGTTTTCCTGCTTCCCGAATATACCTTCTACATTACCGTTTAATTTTTCACGTTCTTGGGCAGTCAAGTCCTTAGCGGTTACAACAATAACCGGAATATTTTCTGCCCCATCAAGTTTTCTAAAGTGACTAATAAACTCAAAACCATCCATCACAGGCATCATCAAGTCTAACAAAATCATATCTGGCCAGTGATCCTCTAATAAGTCTAAAGCTACCTGTCCATTCTCAGCAATCAATGCCTCAATACCTTCGGACTCAATTGCTCTTGACATCACTTCTTGAACCGCTAGATCATCTTCAACTATTAGAATTTTTGCCGGATGCTTTACATATCTTGACATAACATGCAGCAATTGATTTTTATTAACGGGTTTGCGCAATTGCTCCACCGCACCCAGAGAGGCTCCTTTCTTTCCATCCTCAATCATACTGACCATTATGACTGGAATCGACTCTGTTTCAGGGTCATCTTTTAGCTGCTCTAGGACACCCCAACCATCTAGGTTTGGCATCATAATATCGCAGGTAATTGCATCCGGTTTTTCAGATTTAGCGAGTGCCACACCCTCTTCACCATCTTCAGCTAAAATTACATTGTAACCCTGCCACTCTAGATGTCGCTTGAGTAATTTGCGAGCAGTCAAATCATCATCAATAACCAGTATTTTTCCACTTCGACTGTCCGATTTGTTAGCAACATCTTTAACTTCATTCAAAACTTCTTTTGCCGCTTCTTCCAATTCTATAACTTCAGTGGGTATTTCCAGTATGAAAGTAGAACCCTCACCCAAGACGCTTTCGATTAAAACATCACCACCCATCATTTGAGAAAATCTTTTTGTAAGCGCAAGCCCCAATCCTGTCCCGCCATAATTTCGAGTGGTAGATGTATCCGCCTGTGTAAATTCTTCAAATACGTGGTCAAGTTTGTCTTCAGGAATACCAATACCAGTATCAGTAACAGCCAACCGAATAAACGGGGCGTCACCCCTTACAAAAGAACTAGCTTCAATTCCGATATTGCCATCTGAGGTAAATTTGGCAGAATTAGATACTAGGTTAAACAACATCTGGCGTACCTTTGTCATATCAGCACGCATGCTTCCGATATTTTCTTCAATCTTTGTATCTAGAACATTATTATTTTTCTGTACTAGCGTTAAGGTTGTCGATGAAACATCATTAATCATTGTTGCTATATCAAAATCTTCGAGGTACATATCCATTCGTCCTGCTTCTATCTTGGATATATCAAGCACGTCATTAATTAACTGCAGTAGATGCTTGCCAGCGGAGGTAATCTTCTCCAGATCAGGAATAATCTCATCATTTCCGTCATCTTCAGCATCTTCTTTTAGCATTTCTGAATAACCGATAATGGCATTCATCGGCGTACGTAATTCGTGACTCATATTGGCTAGGAAATCACTTTTGGTTTGACTTGCATCCTCTGCCAGTATTCTGGCTCTCTCCATCTCACGTTCCATATCCTTACGTTCAGTAATATCAATCAACTGACCTAGCATGCCTCCAGGACGACCATTCCCTAAATCAAATGTACGTCGCCAAGACATTAAATCATGATCACTACCGTCAGCATATTCTGCTGTAACTTCTTCTCTGGTAAATCCTCCTTTTAATAGCAACTCTTGGTCACTTTTATGATAAATCTCTCGAACCTCGCTAGGAAGGTAGTCCACCTCTAAAACTGTTTTACCAATATAGTCCTCACGGCGAATTGCAAAGGCTTCTTCGTAGGCATTGTTAAAAGCAGTAAACTTAAGATCAACATCTTTAACAAAGATAGGCATAGGAATTGCGTCAAGCAACGCAGCCTGAAATGCAGCATGTTCTCTGGCACTAGCCTCCATCTTATTTCGTTCGGTAACATCTCTCACAATACCGATGAATAATGCATCCTTACCTTCACCAACCTGGGATACTGATAATTCCATTGGGAAAAAAGATCCATCTTTGTGCCTGCCTTCAACATCTCTCCCTCCCTTATCAATCAACTTAGGTTCACGCCCCCAAACAATACGATTAAGATAATGGTCATGCTCATGGGCAATTGTATCTGGCATCATCATATTGATTTTTTGCCCCATAACTTCTTCAGTCGTATAACCAAAGATTTTCAACATCGACTGATTAGCCATTTGTATTATTCCCTTAGTATCTATAACACAGATACCGTCTGGGCTAGCTTGTAATATCGAATCGATACGCTCTTTATTCGCTTTTTGGTCTGCTTCAGCAAGTTTTAAATCTTCCTGAATTTTGAGCATTTCTGCATTTTTCTGCTCAAGTGCCTTAGTCTGTGCCTCCTGACTATGTAAGGCAGTATCTAGCTCATCTGTTCGTTCTGTAACGCGGCTCTCAAGCGCATTTTTTTCACTCTCAAGATCATTAACCAGTTTTTTGATTGATAGTCGCATGCCCTCAAAATTGTGTGCGAGCTGACCAATTTCATCACTGGACTCAATAAGCACGGGTTTGTCTAGCTCACCACGTGCAAGTGCTTCAGCACGTTTAGTTAGTTCTTTAATATTTACAGTCATTGAACGACTAAAAAAGAATGCAAGGTATATTGCTATGGCAACTAACACCGATGCACCCATTATGATTCGATCCTTTAACTTCTCGACAGGCGCGAAAGCTTCAGATTTATTGATTTCACTCATGATGACCCAGCTGACATCATTAATTTTCAGCGGACGAAAAGATGAAAAGATATTAACCCCACGATAACCTTTAAATACTGCTGTACCGGTTTCACCATCCAAGGCTGATTTTGTGCCTTCTGTTTTTACAGATTGTAAACCAATAGTTGTACCAAAACTTTCAATAAGATTGATCGTTTTTTCTGGCATATCAGTGTTACGAATACTTTTAATAAAGCCAGTTTTATCTTCTAGGAGGAAACGTGATTGGTTGCGCATAGTGAAATCACTGCCGGTGATATAAGTCTCACCACTTTCACCTAGTCCTACTTTTTTCCAGTCCTGATTACTTGTCATAATGGCATTGATTCGATCAATTGGCATCTGGAAAACAAGGACTCCAATTTTTTTATCCCCATCAAAAATAGGCGAAGAAATAAATGAGGCAGGCGCATTATAAGAAGGATAATAAGGAGCAAAATCGACTAACTTTGTGAAATTTTTATCATCTGATTCACTTGACGCTTTAAAAGCTTGTGCAAAATTAGTGTCTTTATATGGTCCGGTCAATAGAGAAGTAGCGTAATCGACCTCCTTAAACACCGAGTACACAATATTCCCCGTCTCATGGTCGATCAAGAAGATATCGTAGTAGCCAAATTTTTCTAGGTAACTGCGTATAATTGGATGATATTTTTCATGTATTTTCCCGTATGAACTTTTATCTGCAAAATTCAGTTTATGCTTTTCTCCTGCAGGAAAAGGATTTTTCGAGATATACATTTCCTGTAAACGAATTGATGCAGGGCTCTTCGGCAAATAATTCGAGGGCATAACATCAGCTAGCTTATCTTTCGTATTAGATCGCAAACGACCAAAATATTCTTCGCTATAATAAGTGAGTAATTCGGATGACTCATCAGCACTAGAAGCTGAATCTTTTGTCTGCACCGACAAGTTGTTAAAGGCAGAGCTAAACTGCGACATAGCATCAATAATCGCAGGACTCTCGGAAAAAGTAATGTTCTGCAAGCTGATAGTCTTTATATAATTCTCAATCTGCTGCCCCTTAATTTCTCGAACCGAAGTCAGCTGATCATAGATTTTTACTTGGATCGCATCACGTGACATAACAAAGCTAACAATGCCAGAAACTAGTAACACCACCAAAGTCATTCCCAGTGTAAGAGCCAGAATTCTGACACTAATAGAGACACCGCTACGTGTTCTCCAGTCATTAATTTTTGACTTTGAGCCAGCTGTTGAATTATTATCATTCATAGTATTTTTTTACTCACCATATCTGTCAAAAGGGCTTGTTCCTCAGTCACAAGGCCGTGTTCTGATATATTCAAACCTACTATCTCTTCTTCCCGAGTCACTCGTAATTTATGCACTTGATTAATCATGAGAAGTACGACGAAAGTCACTCCGAAAGCCCATGCTGCATAAACGGCTATACCTAGTATCTGCACAGCAATTTGCTCCATTCGGTTAAGGCCAGTCCCAATCAATTCCAAATCACCATATAAGCCAACAGCCAATGTACCCCAAATACCTGCGCCAAGATGAACTGGTACTGCACCCACGGCATCGTCAATTCGAAAATATTCAAGTAACTCTTCTGTAGAAACCACGACCATCCCACCAACGAATCCGACCAATATAGCGAGAGGAGTGGAAAATAAATTAGCGCCTGCAGTGACAGCTACAAGGCCACCAAGGCAACCATTCATAAACTGACCGGCATTCAGACGATTTGTGACGCCAAATGCGAGCACACCCGCTGAAACCGCACCAGTAGCTGCAGCAAGGATGGTATTGACCAGTATCAACCCAACCTGATCATTCCATGCTAATGTGCTACCGCCGTTAAATCCAAGCCAGCCAATAAAAAGAAATAGCGTACCAACACCTGCAAGCGGCATGTTAGATGGTATAAATGCACCAACCTCAGGATCCTCATCAAAACGACCCAAGCGCGGCCCGATGATTAAAAGTACTGCTAATGACGCCCAGCCGCCAACACTGTGTACCACTGTAGAACCAGCAAAATCATAAAAACCAAGGTCTGCTAAAAAACCATTAGTTTCGCCACCAAATAGTGTCGCCCAACTCCAGTGTCCACCGATGGGATATATTAGGCCAGAAATCAGTACTGTCATAATAACGTAGGAGCTTAATTTCATACGCTCAGCAACGGCGCCAGAGATAATAGTTACTGCAGCGCCACAAAACATTAATTGAAAGATAAAAAATGTAGCATAGCTCCATTGACCATCGGTATGATCAAATATAAAGCCTGAAGCTCCGAACCAGCCATCATGACTAGTTCCAAACATTAGCCCAAAACCAACTGCCCAAAATATCAATGATGAAACACAAAAATCGGTTAAGTTTTTAACCGCTACATTGACATTATTTTTACTACGAGTAAATCCGGTCTCAAGGCATAAAAACCCGACCTGCATCATAAAGACCAAGCCCGCGCAAAAAGTAACCCAAAGTATGTCGATAGTTTGCATAAGCTCTAAATTCTCTTTATAAGTATTTTTCGAGTAATTTTCTTAAGTGACCAAGAAGCATATCGTCAAAATGTTCTGCATCATTGAAAACATGAAATGCTCCAGTATAGGATTCACCATCTTTGGTCATAAACCAGTTTTTCACAAACTGCTCCAGTCGTTCTTTTTGTTCGATCCGACTGTAAACTTCTTCTTTGTTTGTTAATGGGACTGAAATTTCCGCTGTCTTTCTATAAATCAATAAATCCGGCTTTCCAGATTCACGAAAGCCTGCCATTGCATCTTCAAATTCAAATTCTGAGCCCGATAGATAGCGAGAACCATCTTCACGAGTAATATCTTTTGGTAACGGCGAACCTAGACGTGACCAGAATATACCGACATAAATATCCGTTTCACGAGGCGGGTAAATCTGTGATTGAAAAGTTTCAGATGCCAGTAATGGCTCTTCCTCCCAAAGAATAGGAAGCAATAATAGTTTTCCGGAAAACTCACGATTTAATTGTTCAAGTATTCTCTTTACTACACGACGCTCTGGGATAACGTCTCCAGGCGATGAAATAAACACTGTTAATTTTCGAGCTTGATTCTCTCTGAGTCGATATTTTTCCAGCGCCGCACCAACCCTTGCCTTAAGCAGTACCGGGTTGAACGGTTTGAAGACGTAATCCTCCGCCCCTAGAGCAATACATTGCACCACACTGTCAGTATTATCCATTGCAGAGATCATTATTACAGGAGTAGACCGTAATTCAGGATCTGATTTGAGCTTTCGTAATACCTGTATACCACTTAAACCTGGCATTTTCATATCCAGTACCACAAGATCAAAGCCGTGCTCGCTCATCATATCGAGAGCCTTTTGCCCGCTATCAACGGTAGTAATTTCATACCCCTGCTGGCTTAATCGCCGGCTCAGCAAGTCCAGATTAACTAGATCATCATCTACAACCAGCAACTTCCCACCGTCGCCAAGATAACCTTCACTAACCGGAAGTAAGATAGCCTCAGAGGTTTCACTATTATCATCTTCTTCAATATCATTAGCAGATATTGTCAAGCTTTCAACTGTAAGCAGCTCTGAAAGTAGTTTATTAAGTGTTTCTGATGCAGAGTGAATACGGGAAAGGTCCGATAGGATTTCATCATGCCCTGTCTCTTCAGCTACCTCTTCAACCATTTCACAGTAACCAACGACATGGCTCAGTTGTTGGCGCATCAACTGATTCGCTAGATTCAGATCTATATCAACAAGGCTTTGTTTTGCTGCACCCAAGTGATCATTGACCAAGTCCAGAATTCTTTCACCTGAGCTTTTAATACTGCGTAAGTCATTAACCACTTCAGGAAAGTCGTCTTCGACATCTTCCTCTATCATTTCGCTATAACCCATAATATGGCCTACGGGTGTTTTTAGATCGTGACGAATATTAGCCAGCCTTTCACGAAAGGCATTGGCTAGTAACTGCTGAGAATCTGCCTTAGACATTATGATTCACTCGATTTAATCTCATTATTACCTAGGGTAGTAAATATTAGCTAAAATGAAAAAGAGTGAGGTTACTCAATGCCCAACATCTCATTAATTTTCCCCACTAATCTTTTGAAGTCGATAGGCTTTGTATCATACTCATCACAACCTGCTTCAAGTGCTTTTTCCCTATCTCCTGACATGGCATGCGCGGTTAAAGCTATGACTGGAATATCCTTTAAACTTTCATCAGATTTTAGATGACCTGCTACTTCCCAACCATCCATAATTGGCAGACTCATATCAAGTAAGATAATATCTGGTGTTTCACTGGACGCCATATCCAGTCCTTGCTGCCCATCAAAAGCCATTACCACATCAAATTTTTTTTTGATTAGCCTTCGTGACAACATATCACGATTCATTTCATTGTCTTCAACTAGTAATATCTTAGGCACTAAACCCCTCCAAAATACATTATTTATTATCGAACCATCCTACATCAGCGTAGCAAGTTATTATAGGTGAAAAAAAACTAATAAGAATATTGATGAGCTAACTCATTTAATTCAAAAAAACAGCTAGTTTTATCTAACTAGCTAGACAGATTCAACACCTTTAAATAGGCCTTTTAAACATAGGAAAAATTAATGTTCACCCAAATGCAATTTAATATCAGAATTAATCGGTTTACCGCAATGAGGGCATTCACTCAAGAGATGATGCTGTGCTTTTTGCATCTCAATCAAATCCTTGAGAGCATTCATAGAAAGACCAAGTTCATTGGCAAATTTTTCAAGATCAGCACGCTCTTGCTCATTAACGACACCATCCCGTAGAGCATGTAATACTTGGACTCTCATACGATCTTTACGCATTTGCAACTCTTCGCCAAAACGAGCTGCCAGCATTCCTGCGGGTAGCGCGACAATACCGACGCCGAGCAACATGATAATGCCTGCCAGTACTCGCCCACCAAGAGTTATTGGTGTTACATCACCATAGCCAACTGTCGTCATGGTAACCACGGCCCACCAGATAGAATGAGGGATACTAGTAAAAACCTCGGGTTGCGCCTCACTTTCCAAGGTATACATCAAGCTAGCAGACAAAACAACCAAGATAACAACGGTTAGAATAATGGTAGCAAAAGTAACAATCTCTTTCATTAACACGGTTAAAAATATATCTAAACCCTTGAAATAATGAGATAATTTTAACAGCCGAAGCATTCTCATTAGTCGCAGATAACGTAGATCGATACTGAAAAATAATGCCAGATAAAATGGGGCTATAGCGAGGAAATCAATGATGGCAATAGGAGTAAACAGATACTTCAAACGTGCTTTGAAATTTGAATCATTTTTATATCTGTTTTTTTCAACACTAGTCCAAACCCTACCAATAAACTCAACGGTAAAAATCAGTACTGAAAAGACCTCAAGCAGATAAAACTCTAAGGAGTAAACATCACCAATAGGTTTATAGGATTCCAAGACAACTGCAGCAACATTCGTCAGTATCAATAAAATAACAAATAAATTAAATATTCGATTGGCTGGAGATCGAATATCCCCATCAAGAAATTCGTAAGTCTTTTGCCTTATTTGTTTTAATGTGGTCAATTTCTTACCTCAGATAATACGGCCGAACGGACCCTTGATTATATAAATATCTTTTATCCATGAGCATTCAAAAAAAATTGCAGCCCCACCAAGCATTAACATTCATATAATTAGAAAGAAAAGATCATCATTATACAGTAGAATATTAGTATAAATTTACTTGTAGGCCTTATAAATGACAAAAACACACTTACTCATTGGAGTGACGGGGCATAGAGACCTGACAAATAAATCAGAACAGTCTGCCAGAGCAGAAGTACATGAGTTTTTAGGTAGATTACAGGCCTCTGTATCTAACACACCAATAAAACTGATCAGTGGGCTTGCCGATGGAGCGGACAGACTAGTTGCTAAAGTTGCATTAGACTTGGGAATATCTGTGCAGGCTGTTTTACCTATGCCTCAATCCATGTATGAGAATGATTTTACAGCTGAATCGTTAAAGGATTTTAAGAGCCTGCTTAATAATGATGATGTCGAATTAGTAGAGCTTGGCATACCTAAACATATTGACTCATCAGTTGCTGAAAGACAGGGTAAAGAGCGAAATCAGCTATATGCTCAGCTTGGGGAATACTTAATCCAGCGTAGTGGTATTTTAATTGCCCTCTGGGATGGGAAGAACAATGATGCTGTTGGTGGCACATCAGATGTTGTTCTACGTTATCTCAATGCAGGAGGCGCAGGACTATCTAGTGATATTGACATCCAGTTCCTTGATAAGACTTCAGCTCATCCAGAAGGACAGGAATTTGTATTTTCTGTTCCTGTAGAACGCACTCATGCTGCTAACAAAAGTGAACCCCCTATACCCTCAAAGCCAGAATTTCTCTCTGGAAACTTTGGTGACAATACCTTACTCAGTCAGGCAGACATACCCTCTGAGTTGGAATTACAGTTATCTCACATTGATGACTATAACAGCCAGTATAAAAAAATAGTTGAAAGTGGTCGCTTTTTTACCTGGGGAGGAATGCTAGATAAATTACCTAATCCTGAATCACACCCTGAATATGCAACACTTAAAGCCATAGATGATGAATACCAGAAAGCCGATGGTTTAGCACTGTATAACCAACAGTTTTCAGATCGCAACTTTAAATTATTTGGCTACATGTCTGCTTTAATGGGTTTATTTTTTTTACTCTATGCAAAAATTCTTGCTGCGAAATTATTTTTGATTGGTTATCTAGTGCTTTTCCTTGCTGGGTTATGGATGTTTCGCCAGACTGATAAACATCAGTGGTTTTCAAAACATCTTATGCAGCGAATAATTGCAGAAACATTGCGCACTCGATTTTATCTAATTCTTGCCGGTGTCGATAAGAAAGTTAACGTAGGCAACATGTTAGACTTAACGGGAGTGAAACAATTTTCAGGATTCAGTTGGATTAATCAAATATTCCGCTCCCACCAATCAATAGAAACAGACATTAAACCACCTGAACTTCAGAACTCAGATATTGACTTTGTATGTAAGGAGTGGCTTGACGATCAAAAAACTTATTTTAATAAGAAAATTGATAGTTTGTCACACCGTCACCATAAATTAGAAAAGATAAAAGGTAGACTATTAATTGCTTCCGCTGTTGCTGTTGCTGTTCTTATTTTTTTTAAAAAAGACTTAGTAGGAGTCACTCTAATTGGTAGTCTCGACATGAAGACATTATTAGTTTTCTTCATGGGTTTGCTACCTTTTTGGTTAGGGGTCTGGGAAATCTACCAGAGCAAAATGGCCATTAAAGAATTACTTTGGCAATATCGCAACCAATCCAATTTATTTAATTTAGCCAGTATTCAAGTTGCTCACTGTAAAACTATAGAGCAAAAAAGAGCTGTATTAACAGAACTTGGGCAGAAGTCATTAATGGAAAATTTCCTCTGGACCATACACCGCCATCATCGGGAGCATGAACCCCCTACAGCAGGATAGATTTGTGGATTTCACCACATGATATAAGTCAGGCTTTACTAAATATAATTTGAATTATTTAGAAAGTTTATTTAGATTATATTCTCCTTAAGAAAAATAAATTAGAGGTTAAGATATGAGCAGCAAATCAGATATATGGATGCAAGCATCGAGCACAGTTACCCAACGAATTGAGAAAGATAACGTTGGCCAAGTCATTATTATCGATAATATTGATGGAGCAAATGGTGTAACTCTAGATCCTTCAACGGGCAGTTTCACGGTAGAGCAAGAGTCAGACTATCTAGTGGTAGCTGCTCCTCAAGTAGGTCGTTTAAACCCAGGTGACAACGCTAATTTCAGATGTTGGTTACGTGTTAACGGTGAAAACGTGCCAGATAGTAATGTACTATTAAATCTTTTTAATGTTGATGTTAAGGATGTAATCATTAGTCAGGGATTAGTGCACTTGAACGCAGGTGACGTGATCCAAGTTATAATGGCAACCGACAACGCTGCAGCAGGCGTAGGCGCCGAGGCTATACAACCTACTCCAGATGAGCCTCTGGTTCCAGCCATTATTGTCTCAATTGAAGCGTACGGTTAGCCAGGCATTTACTCCTACTAAGGAGAAGTGACCCCAACAGATGATAACCAAAGATATGGAAGATCCGAATTACTGCCATCCTGAGTTTGTTATTGTCTGTAACCTATATACTAAGAAGGACGCAGTGCTTGCGGCTTATGGTCTGATAGCCCACTGGACTATCAGACCATATGTCACACAACCGTATTAGGAAGCTTTTAATACCCAAATAAAGAGAGCTGTAGCGTAGGCTCTATTGTGATAATAAATTATTGCAGTTTCAACTAAAAGCTGGTGAAGCACATATAGGCTCATCCATTGGCATTAGTTTCTATCCTGATGAAACCTATTCTCCAATTGAACTGGTTAAAAATGCAGATATTGTCATGTATTCAGCAAAAAAATCTGGACGAAATCGTTATTTACTCTCTAGAGTAATGCCATTATCCAAATTGAGAAACTGAAATTTAAGCTATTATTCAAATGGTATAATCCTGTAATAATATATACCGAGAGATTACAAACTGTCAGAACACTATTCTAAAGAAAAATTTCATTTAGCCATACTTGCTCTTGTTGCTCCAGGTGATGTTCATGCAAGATTGAGTGCGGCATGGGGACAACACTTAATACACCTCGATCCTAAGTCAGATTTCAGTGAACTAAATTCTGCCAGTTACCTACAGCTTAAAGAAAGAGTGATGGAAAATCTAAAAGACAACTTTGCCAGCTTATCTGAATATGATGCTGAAAAATTAGCGCAGGAAACTGTTCATTTATATGAAAAAGTACTGTCATCATAATCAAAGATTTTTAATACACTTTAGAGCTTACATTTAAGATCAGCTTGCAGAATATGAGAAGAAGGAAGATAGGTCGAGACAG
>JAUUZN010000151.1 GCA_030589945.1 Gammaproteobacteria bacterium
TAATCATTAGCCTAGCCATTGGTCTTCCAACCAGTTTAGTGGGTACCTACCTTTATATTGTGGGCGGGTATGATTACGGATTCTTCAGCACCTATTTAACCCTGTGTTTCTATATTGGAACACTCTGCATGGCCTATGCATATTTGATACTGATGATTCTTTGGGCTCGTTCTCAGCGCTTTAAACAATTACAGATACAATTAAGCCATATAGGTCGAGTCGCTTTAACAATTTATATTAGCCAAAATTTAATCTCAGCCTTTATCTTTTATGGTTGGGGGCTTGGTCTATATGGCGAAGTTTCACGCTCTGGAATTTTTGCTATTACTTTAGGTATATTAGCGTTTCAACTTTTGGCTATTCATCTTTGGTCGAAGAAGTTTGAATTTGGTCCTCTGGAATCGCTTTGGCGTCGAAGTTATGCTGGATGATGAGGATGTTTTATACCAAATCACTACATTGTTACTCGCCACTGTAGTTAGCGTTCAGTATTTAAGCTAAAATAAACTTTTAGAAATAAGGGTTAAGAAAATAGGGGTCAGAGTCAATTAAAAATAAGGGGTTGGTTTAACTATATTGACTCTGCCCCCTATTTTTAATTGACTCTGACCCCTATTTTCTTGACCCCTATTTTTATTTTTTTTGAGCCCACTTTACTTAACTACCGGTGAATATCATGTTTAAGACTTATTTAATGCTCGCGTTTTTGATTGGTACAAACGTATTCGCCGAAAATTATAAATCTAATATTTCTGTGGAAATGTCGAGTCACATTATTGCTAGTGCTCAGTTAAATCCTACCGATGGTTTTAACGACTTTTTAACACATGCTCTCAACATTACCAATATAAGCAAGCAACCGGCATTGGCTTTAACCATAGAACGATACTTAACCAAAGAAAAACTCAGCAATTCAGAGCAGCACATGCTACATCGATTGTTGGGCTTGTACAGTCGTGTTAAATATGGAGATGATGCGATGGATACCTTGGCTCAATTAGTCGCTATTCCTACTTTTAATGTAGAAGGGTTAGAGCAACATAAGAACCCAGAATTCCTCAAAATGGGCAAAACCATTGCCGCCCTTGCCAATCAATTTAATTTAGCATTCCGCAATATAGACAACCGTGTATTTGAGATCTCTATCAAGGGACAATCGGAAGAAGTCATTGCTCTGCATGCTCATGCTGATGTTGTACCAGTAACCCCCTCACTCTGGGTACTGGATGACGGCACCAAACTCAACCCCTTCAAATTAACGCGCATTGGTAACCGTATGTATGGTCGGGGCACCGAAGATGACAAAAATGGCATTGTTGTGACCATGTACGCAATGAAGGTAATTCAAGAGGAAAACATTCCCTTGATGCGCAACTTTCACCTATTGATAGATACCACCGAAGAAACGACTTCAGAAGCTATACCCTATTACTTTTCTAAATATCCCACACCTAATTACAACATTGCACTTGATGGTGACTATCCAGTTGTAATTGCAGAGAAAGGATTTGCCTCAATAAAGGCTCTATTTCCTATTAGAACTGCTGAGCAGAATAAGTTGGCCAACGCAGAAATTGTTAACGTTACTGGTGGTTTAGCAATCAATCAGATCCCGGCAGCCAGTGTAGCGACTATTTTAACCACGGATGCAGAAAATCTCACCCGACAATTAAATCGTTTAGGTACCGAGTTTATTGCTGCCAACGGTAATAATTTTTCGGTTCTGACTGAATCACACGCGAAAGGAATCACCCTCACACTCAAAGGCGTTTCAGCACATTCCTCAGAACCTGCTACCGGTGTTAACCCAGTATCGCGTATGTTTATGTTTGTAGAATACATACAACAGCGCGAAGGTTTATTTAAATTTAACCATGTGACTGACGCAGCGACCTATGTTGCATCGAACTGGGGACTAGGTTTTCACGGTAAGAAATTGGGTATCGATTTTAGCGACGAATTCATGGGACCACTTACCACCTCTGTAACTCAGATTAAGTTCAATGACTCAGGCTTGCAGGTGGGTGTAAATTTACGAGTACCAATTGGTCGCTCAATCGAGAAGCTAAAAACTCAAGTTACCCAAGACTTGGAACATTGGAAGAATAAAAGCGCAACAAATGTAAATTTTGAACTTAGCTTTGCTAAACCCATGTACCGTAATCCCGAAGGTCATTGGGTGAATGCACTTTTGGATGTGGCAACAGAAAACTTATCAATGCCACGCGAGTTTGGTTCTTCTGCTGGAGGTACATCGGTACATAATCTGCCCAATGGAGTTCAATTTGGTTTGGCGATGCCTAATAAAAAGTACACAGGACACAACGCGAATGAATTTAAGAGAGTGGAGCAATTCCTGCTCGATTTGCAAATCGTGACAGAGATGATTGCTAGAGTCGGCCAAATACCTGAGATGAACTAACTACTTAAAAATAACCCACGACCACCGGGATCGCAAACCACTATATAATCTGCAATATCAAATCCTTAGTAATATATTAGTTGCTGATTTCATCCTATATTTATCAATATAGTTAGAAATTTATCTGACTAAAACAGCCTTATAACAGAAGACAAGAGGTTATATAGTGTCTATGCTACTAATAAGCTTCGATTTATTTTCATGTCATTAATAAACTTTTAACACAAAATTTGGATGCTATGTTTGGATTAAAAACACGACTTGCAGTTATTTTATCACTTATTTTTAGTTTGTTGGGTTGTGAGAAAAAGCTCAGCCAGGAAGATATTAATCAACTGTACGAAAAACCTACCCCTCCACCACAAAACAAACAAAATGTCTTTCACCTGGGTCATAGCTTGGTGAATCGCGATATGCCTCTAATGTTACGACAGCTTGCTGGAGGAAACCATGACTTTAAATCACAGCTTGGTTGGGGGACGACGTTAAAGGCTCATTGGGATCCTGATATTGCTATTAATGGCTTTGAGTTAGAAAACGACCACTCAGATTATCGAGATGTTTTTGATGCGATTGAAAGCGGAGAATTCAATTCTTTTGTTTTCACTGAAATGGTGGAAATTAAGGATGCTATTAAATATTTCGATACGGCAAAATATCTCGCCAAGTTTGCGAGAAAGGCGAAAGCGAATAACCCACGAGCAAGAATGTATTTATACGAAACCTGGCACAGAACTGACGATCCTGCAGGATGGATGTATCGCCTTGATGACGACTATAATAAACATTGGAAAAAACAAATACTTTTTAAGACTTTGGCAATCCTCGATGGAGATGTACCAATTTACATCATCCCTGTCGGCCAAGTGTTTTCTAAATTTTTCAAACAATTAGAAATCCAAGGAGGTGTTGAGGGCATACGACATCATGAAGACATCTTTCTCACCAAGGATGATGGGAGCAAGGACACCATTCACCTCAACGATATTGGTAACTACTTTGTATCGCTTGTTCACTACTCTGTAATCTATCAGAAGAACCCATCAAATTTACCCTTTCAACTGATAAAAGCAGACGGGACTAAGTATTTAGCACCATCAAAAGAGGCCGCTGAGTTAATGCAAAAAATAACATGGGATGTGGTGAGCAAAGAAATGCTCACAGGGATAATGAACAACTAGTGATTTCACTAGACCCAGATATTTATCCAGCCAATCCAACGTCACTTATAAGTCAAATAATTAAAGATGGAGTCTCATAAAACCATATACATTAGAACATGGGTGAGATTATTGATATGAACAAAAAGTAAGACAGATGAGTTAATAGCATTAAACATGAAGAGAGAAAAGAAAAAGTGGGGTGGCTGAAGGGGATTGAACCCTCGACCACCGGAATCACAATCCGGGGCTCTACCAACTGAGCTACAGCCACCACTATTCTTTACTAAGGATGATGTGGTTCATCCAAAATTTGGCGCGCCCGGCAGGATTCGAACCTGCTACCCTCGGCTTAGAAGGCCGATGCTCTATCCAGATGAGCTACGGGCGCATGGTTTTGGCAAAATTACGCTGCCAGCGCTTAAAAAAATGGTCGGGGTGGAGAGATTCGAACTCCCGACATCCTGCACCCAAAGCAGGCGCGCTACCAGACTGCGCTACACCCCGAAACCAAGTTGCTATATTACTAATGATTTCAGACACTTAGCTTGTTGAACTTCGCCAATACTGAGACCACCCTGCAACAGGATTGGCATTATACCTAAACCCCACCATTTCTCAACATCCTTTTTCAATAAAATAGCTCACAAAGCTTGATGCTTATTGCAATCTAATTATCAGAAGAAAAATCTAACCAAAAAAGGTATTCTAAATGCAGCATTTAATGTGTATCTTACAAGGCTAATGACTATGAAGATTCAGATTCAGAGGTTTAATTAATACATTATGACTCAAATAATTGACGGAAAAAAAATATCTGCTGCGTTCAGAGAAAAAATTGCTGAGGCTGTCTCACTATTAAAGACAGAGTATTCTTTTAAAGCTGGTTTGGCCGTCATCTTGGTGGGGGACGATCCTGCAAGTGATGTCTATGTTAGAAACAAAGGTATTGCATCAAAAAAGGCTGGGATGAGCTCCTTAGAATATCGTCTTTCAGATGATACCACTGAACAAGAACTCATCGCACTTATCGAAAAACTTAATCATGATGACACCGTCGATGGCATACTGGTTCAATCTCCGGTGCCTGAGCATATCAACTATCAATCTATCGTTAATGTTATCAATCCTGATAAGGATGTGGATGGCTTTCATCCTAAAAATGCTGGGAATCTTCTCATTGGCTCTGACTCTCTCGTTGCCTGCACGCCCTTAGGTTGTTCAATTTTACTCAAGTACATTCTTGGTGAAGATCTCTCTGGCAAAGATGCCATTGTCATCGGTCGCTCTACCATTGTTGGAAAACCTATGGCAATGCTCTTGCTCCAACAAAATTGTACGGTCACCATTGCTCACTCAAGAACTCAAAATCTTGCTGAAAAATGCGCTACAGCCGATATCGTTATCGCAGCTGTTGGACGTCCTGAGATGGTCAAAGGGGATTGGATTAAACAAGGAGCAACCGTCATTGATGTTGGCATTAACCGAATTGGTACAACAGAATCTGGTAAAGCCAAATTAGTCGGTGATGTAGCCTTTGATGAAGCATCCGAGAATGCCGGAGCCATCACCCCTGTTCCTGGCGGAGTTGGTCCCATGACCATTGCCTGTCTGATGTACAACACGTTAAAGGCAGCCTGTAATCGCAGAAAGATTGAAATTCCAGATATATTTTCAGACTTTATTTAACGAACAAAGATTAGCCTCAACCTCTTCGCCAACTCGTACCTGTAGCAGAATCTTCCAATATGACGCCTGCTTCGGTTAACTGGTCACGAATTTCATCCCCACGGGCCCAATTTTTATCGGCCCTAGCCTGAGTACGCTCATCGATTAGAGCGTTAATTGTTTCTGCTGAAAGCTCGTCATCAGATGAGCCAGACTGTAACCAAACTTCAGCATCCTGCTGTAACAGTCCAAGAGGATATCCAAGACGTTTTAATCGCGTACCCAACTCAATAGCCTGTATTTGATCGGCCTCTTCACCCGTTGCCTTTAACTGATTTATTTCTTTCGCCAACTCAAACAACACCGCTATCGCTTCGGGTGAATTAAAATCATCATCCATTGCAGCGATAAACCGAGCCTCATAATCAATACCAGCCTCAGAACATTCCTCATTGAGCTTGAGTCCCCTAAGTGCTGTATAGAGACGCTCCAAGGCACTGTGTGCGGCATCGATGTTATCTGCACTGTAATTGAGTTGACTTCGATAATGCGCATTGACTAAAAAGAATCGAATAGATTCCCAGTCATAACGTTCCAAAACTTCTCGGATGGTAAAGAAGTTATTGAGCGATTTTGACATTTTTTCTTTATCAACCTGCACCATACCTGTATGGATCCAGGTCTTAGCATATTGTTTACCAGTAGCAGCCTCACTTTGGGCGATTTCATTATCGTGATGGGGAAACTGTAGATCCGAGCCACCTCCATGAATATCAAAGGTTTCTCCAAGTAATGCCATCGACATGGCTGAACATTCAATGTGCCAACCGGGACGCCCTTCTCCCCAGGGAGATTTCCAAAAGGGTTCGTTCGGTTTCACTGACTTCCAAAGAGCAAAATCCAAAGAATCTTCTTTGCTTTCATCGATATCCACACGCGCGCCACTTTTTAACTGTGTGATGTCTTGCCGAGACAGGCAGCAATAGTTTGGAAATTGACTCACCCGATAATAGACATCACCATTAACCTCATAGGCAGCACCATTGTTAATAAGTTTCTCAATGATACTAATGATCCCATCAATATGTTCCGTTGCACGGGGTTCCTGATCGGGAGGTAACATTCCTAAAGCAGCAAAGTCTTGATGCATCTCAGCAATATATCGTTTAGTAAGCTCATCAAATGGTTCAGAATTTTCATTGGCTCGATTAATAATTTTGTCATCAATATCGGTAATATTGCGAACATAATTGAGATCAAAGCCTCTAAACCTTATGTATCGACTGATCACATCGAATGACAAAAATGTACGGCCATGACCAATGTGGCAAAGATCGTAGGTGGTCACACCGCAAACATACATACCCACTTTATTACCCTCTATGGGTTCTAAGAGCTCTTTTTTACGGGTTAAATTGTTATATATTGTTAACATTGATAGTCTCAAAACAAAAATTAAAGGATCTCTTTGAGGATATTCTCAAAAAGCTCTATTATACTGCTCAAA
>JAUUZN010000209.1 GCA_030589945.1 Gammaproteobacteria bacterium
AGTCCCTATTTTGAGAGCTGGTATTGGCATGCTCGATGGCGTTTTAGAGTTGATGCCCAGTGCTAAAATTAGCGTTGTCGGTCTTTATCGTGATGAAACTACCCTTGAACCTGTCACTTATTTTGAAAAATTAGCCAACAAAATTGAAAGCCGCATGGCGTTAATTATCGATCCTATGCTCGCTACGGGCGGCACCATGGATGCAACCATTGATATGCTCAAAAAAGCTGGCTGTACCAATATTAGAGCTCTCGTTTTGGTTGCTGCACCTGAAGGCATCAAAAGAATCGAAGAGAAGCATCCTGATGTTGATATTTACACGGCCAGTATTGACGATCACCTCAACGAAATTGGTTATATTATTCCGGGCTTGGGCGATGCCGGTGACAAAATTTTTGGAACCAAGTAAATCATTACTTAATTGTCAATAAGCAACGGTTAAAAATAGGAATCCATAAGGTATGAAAAAGACGTTTATTAGCGCACAGTCATTGCTCGATATGTCCTTTGAGCTAGGAATCAACATTCTAAAGACAGGGTTCAAACCGAAATTTATTGTAGGTGTATGGCGTGGTGGAACCCCCACGGGTATTGCCGTACAGGAAATTATGGATTATTACGGTGTACATACCGATCATATTGCGATCCGCACCAGTAGTTATATTGGTATGGAACAGCAAAAAGAAGTCCGCGTTCACGGTATGGAATATATTGTTAAAAATATAGATGCAGATGATAGTCTTTTGATTGTCGACGATGTTTTTGATAGTGGACGTTCCATTGAGGCGATTATTCAGAAGATCCAACATGAATGTCGTCGCAATACACCTCAAATCATTAAAGTTGCTACGGTTTATTATAAGCCCGAACGAAATATCACCGACATTGTTCCAGAATTTTATCTTGAAGAAACGGATGACTGGCTAGTGTTCCCACACGAACTGGTGGGTTGTACAGAAGAAGAAATTAGAGAGCAGAAGGGTATGGTTCTGCCAGTATTAGACATTTAATATTCAGTCAACAAATCAGCGGGTAAAACTATGAGTATTCTCGGAATGATCGCCATTTTTGCAGTGGCAATTTTATTTTCATCAAACCGTAAGGCTATAAAATTTAGAACAGTTGCGGTGGCCTTTGCCCTGCAAGCAGCCTTCGCAGCCCTGGTGCTTTATGTTCCTGCAGGTCAATCAGCACTGGATTCTGCATCGGCTGCCATCCAATCGGTGATTAGCTACGCAAACTACGGCATTGAGTTTCTTTTTGGCGATTTAGGCAGGCAAAAATTAGGTTTCATCTTTGCATTTAATGTATTGCCTGTGATTGTATTCTTTTCTGCTTTAATGTCTGTTCTGTACTATCTGGGTGTAATGCAAAAAATCATTAGTGTTATCGGTGGTGGATTAAAACGTCTGATGTTAACGGGTCACGCTGAATCTCTTTCTGCTACAGCCAATATCTTCGTCAGTCAGACAGAAGCGCCTTTAGTTATTAAACCTTACATTCTCGGTCTTACCCGATCGGAGTTATTTGCAGTGATGGTTGGTGGAATGGCTTCCATCGCGGGATCTCTCCTTGTTGGATATGCCAACATGGGGGTTGAGCTTAAGTATTTAATCGCATCAAGTTTCATGGCTGCTCCGGGTGGCTTATTAATGGCAAAGCTAATCTTGCCGGAGGAAGAGACTCCAAAATTGGACACCGAACATGAAGCCATTGAAGGTGAAGACGAGTATGTTAATGTCATTGATGCCGCTGCAGGTGGCGCTGTCAGTGGTATGAGACTTGCGGTCAATATTGGTGCAATGTTAATAGCCTTCATTGCTCTTATTGCTTTACTCAATGGAACCTTGGGTGGTATCGGTTCTATTTTTGGTTATCCTGACATAACACTACAACAAATATTGGGTGCTATTTTTTCACCCGTTGCTTACCTGCTGGGTATTCCATGGGAAGAAACATCAATTGTTGGTGGTCTTATCGGTCAAAAGTTAATCCTCAATGAATTTGTCGCTTATGCAGATTTTGTCTCCATCAAAGATTCTCTAATTCCACACAGTCAGGCTGTTGTGACCTTCGCTTTATGCGGTTTTGCAAACCTATCGTCCATTGCAATCTTACTGGGTGGTTTAGGTAGTCTGGTACCCAGTCGTCGCGCAGAAATTGCGGGAATGGGGATGAAAGCAGTACTGGCTGCAAGTTTGGCAAATCTGATGAGTGCGGCGTTAGCAAGCTTCTTCATTGCTTATTAACGTGGCAATGAAACTATCTTGAGCTATCTAATTATCAAAAATTAAAATGAATCATACATCCATAACATTTGAACAGAAAGTTAGTGAAATCACGGGGTCTTCTGGTTCATTATCAGCAAATGATTCAGAGCAACTCTGTACTGATTTTAACATCAGTATTGAGGCATTAATGATACGATTATTGCCTATAGCAGCGGCTTATTCTCGGGCGGCCATTTCTAACTTTAAAGTCGGAGCAGTAGTTTGTGGGGCTTTGGAGAATGAGAAGGGTTATTCATCTTTATATCTGGGTAGCAACATTGAGTATGACAACCTCTCATCCAGTCTACACGCTGAGCAATCGGCCGTATCCAATGCCTGGTTAGACGGTCAGAGCGGTATCAAGTCAATTGCTGTTTCAGCTGCGCCCTGTGGGCATTGTCGCCAATTTCTATATGAGTTGTCGGGCACAAAACCATTGTTTATCTTAATACCTTTGGCGACGGCTACCGATCTGTTTAAGATTAAAGAAGATGGCGAAAATAGCTATGCTTTTGCTGAGTTAACAGCTCTCCTTCCTGCAGCCTTTGGGCCTCTTGATTTAGGTTGTACTGAGTTGATGATGGAATCAAACTTAGATCAAAAGGAGCTTGTGCTGACGAAATCAAGTGACGACAAACTAATTAATTTAGCGCTTGAGGCAGCAACTTTGTCCTATGCACCTTACTCCTCAAATTTTGCGGGTTGTGCTTTTGAAGTGGCATCAGGTGAATTATACAGTGGGCGTTACGCAGAAAATGCTGCTTTTAATCCCAGTCTTTCTCCATTTACTGCTGTCTTGTCAAAAACGATTTTGAGTCAGGGTGGTAGTGAACGAGATTTTGATTATAAAGATATTAAACGAGTGGTATTGGTGGAGAGCCCAAGCCAGGTGACTCAAAAACAAGTAACAACGAATTTATTATCAGTCTGTAATGATCGCGTGCAGTTAGAATATCATCAAACGGTAGCGAGTCATTAGAAACATACATATAGGCTTATACAGAGAATAAAATGAAAGACCAAAAAGAACTCACTAGAGAACACAATATAAAAAATATCTTAGCAGCTGCAGAGGTTGTTTTTGCTAATTTTGGATTTAAAGGGGCGACCACTGAGCAAATTGCCAAGCAGGCCGGTTTACCAAAAGCTAATTTACATTATTATTTTAAAACAAAGTCATTACTTTATCGTGAGTTACTCGAAGGCATTTTAGATGAATGGATGGAAGAAGCTGAAGCCTTTGATGATTATGAAGAACCTAAGATTGCGCTGACTCATTATATCCAAGCAAAAATGCAATTTTCAAGAATGCGACCTGATGCGTCAAAGATTTGGGCTAATGAAGTGATTCAAGGCGCTGGCGTTGTCAGTGAGTTTCTTGAAACTACACTTAAAAGTTGGCTTGAAAACAGAGTGACGGTCATTAATGGTTGGATTAGTCATGGTAAAATGAGTCCATTAGACGCACATGCTCTCATGTATATGATTTGGTCCATTACCCAACATTATGCCGATTTCGAACGTCAGCTTGCCATCTTAAATAATGGAAAATCATTCAGTGATGAAGAATATCAACAGAAAACCGATCAGGTCGTTCAACTGATCTTACGCGCTGTCGGATTAGCCGACAAATAGACGTTTACAGTAATTTTTCCA
>JAUUZN010000139.1 GCA_030589945.1 Gammaproteobacteria bacterium
TCAAAGGGTTATTCATCACATAAGAGTAAGGATTATAAGCCTGAGAACTCCCAGGCATTGAGATAAAGGGGTCTACTGAAAGGAATCTGCCGCTCTGATAATCGTAGATCCGCCCATTCATGTGTATCCACTAGCTTTTACTCACAAACAAGTTGATGTTCTGTGACTAAATAAATTGTGTATTTTTCTTTAAAAACCAAAAAAATAAACAAAACAATGCACTCGATACTATAAAAATCCATATAACGTCACCAATACCAATTAGTGTCCGCTCAACCTCATGATGGCGTTCAATAACAGTACCGCCTATATCACCTAATTTTTCAGAACTACGAATAATACTTTGCAGAATCTCACTGAGAACATTTGTTATCATCATAATTATCAATAACTTCAACTTACTAAGATTAATATTAAAAAGTACAAGTAGTATTAATATGGCTAAGCCTGCTAGTCCAACCTTTAAAAACATTAAGCCAACAAAAAAGCCAGATATTATACTCGCCCCCATTGTGAGAGTGAGTATGATTAGATAAATCAATATTAAACCAGAAATTACAGTAGAAACCCCTGCATGTAAAATTGATAGTTTATTAAGTTTAGTTACCATATTTGTTGTTCCAATAGCGCTTTGCTTGTGCATCCATTGCTGCAAAAGCTTGCGGACCAAAAACATCATTCGCCTGTGCTAGTTTTTTATTGACATAATCAATAGCGGAATTTGCCCAACTGGATATTCCTGCACCACCCTTGTTAAGGAATTTATTAACTCCTATGCCGTGTGTCCAAATCCCTAACACTCCACTCCTACTAACTACTTTTCTCGTCACATTACCATTATACATACCATGATCTCTCAGTGTTTTGTTTTGAATTCCTCCATCAGATGTTCTTAGCTGTACAACCCTCCCAACAGGTGTGTCATAATTTGAAGGGTCATTAGTATTTCCGAGAGCGGCATCAAAAGGTCCAACAACATAAGCAACAACTGGTCTACCATCCAGAGCAGCAGGTGTCGCCAGCAATCCTTCCGATGGGTAGCTAAAATGATATAAGACGTCATCTATCAGTATGTCAATGGTGCATCCACTAGAGCCTTCTTTGCAAAACGGGGTGAAGGTATCGTAATGGTGAAAAGTTTCATCATTGGTATCGAATGTGCTATCGCCAATTATTGGGGGGTGCTGCTCTTCATTTGAGAGAAAATTGTCACCACTAGTTCCTAAATTGCTGCTTAGATGGCCATTACTCTGACTAAGCAATTTATTCAATCCTGCACAGTTATCACTTTTACATTTTTTTTGTCTATACTTTTGGTTATTACTTTTTTCGCTACCCCCAGGACTACCACATTCAATACTATAGTTCCCAACACAAGATGTATCACTGGCTATTCCATTCATCCCACCATTACTATAATTACTCTCAGCAATATACCCCGTCGGATCAGTATAACTCAATGGATTATTCATCACATAAGAGTAAGGATTATAAGCCTGAGAACTCCCCGGCATCGAGATAAAAGGGTCTACTGAAAGAAATCTACCGCTCTGATAATCGTAGATCCGCCCATTCATGTGAGTTAGTGTTTTTTTGAACTTATATTATCCAATATTTCTAATAAAATTGGTTACTCAGAATAACAAACATCACCACTTAGTTTTGTAATCTTCTTAATGTTTGAAATGTAATAAACATCAAATCTTTTATCAAACTTAACAAGCCCTTCTATTCTTACTTGATTATTATTACATGTTGAATAAGTAATTACGGCACCCTTTGTTGTATCTGCAAGCATCACTGCTTCTTCCAGAATATTGGCTCTCTTAGCAGCTTCTTGATCTTCAAATAAATATAAGCCGGATATCCTGTAGAAGTATCCCCTCAGAATGATTTGCTCACCTAAAATAAATTCTTTCTCTTTGAGAAACCTTTCAATATTATACTCATTGCTCTTAGATACAAGTTCATCAGAAATTATATAAGAAAACATAATTAAAACTAAAACAACCAAACCTTTAGGCAACATATCGTTAATCTCCTCGCATTTTTCCATCTGGATTAATAATCCAAGAATGTCCTCGAAATCTACCTGTAGTGAACACATGAACCTGAGTATTAAGCTTTATAGCTAGGTTCTTTGAATAGAGTGGTAATAATCTGTCTTTCACAGTAAGAGGAGAATCGTAGGGAGCTGTACCAATTACTATCGCACTCGGTTGTCCATAAATTCGTTTTACAGAAAAGTTTGAATCCCAAATACTATCTGAACCTGTTTGATAACCTAGAGGAACAAAATAATTTACTCTATTTCCTTCTGTTTGAGGATCTATATAATATTCTCCATCGTTTTCTCTTACTATAGCTCCTAATGGTTTATTCGCTGAAGCATCATCATATATCTGACCAACAGAGTCATTTTTGAATCTCTCATTAACACCTGCAATTTTTTTATCTATTACTCCTTTAGCATGACCTATTTTAATGTTTAACTTATGTTGATTATCAGCGTTACCAATATTACGCTGACTACCAGCACCATTATCAGAGCTAATCACTATCGTACCGAGAGCTTCAAAGAATGAAGAATCCATAATTGAATTCTGAATAAGATTATTTGTTCTTTTACTATTAGCAGTAACATCACCGCCAAATAAAAAACTAGCACCCGATACCCCTTCACCGGTCATTCCTCCAACAACAGGGGGTCGGTTAGGAACCTGCGGGATATACCCCGTTGGATCAGTATAACTCAACGGATTATTCATCACATAAGAGTAAGGATTATAAGCCTGAGAACTCCCAGGCATCGAGATAAATGGATCTACCGAAAGGAATCTACCGCTCTGATAATCGTAGATCCGCCCATTCATGTGGATAAGTTCAACCTCATCTAAATGCTCATGATTTGTAAATCCACGAGGTGCAATATTAGAGTCTAACTGTCCACCGTACAAATATCCATAATACACGGGTCCTTGCTTTGTATCATCTGCTTTTTCATCTCTTGCTTTCCCAAAGGGATCATAATTCCTTCGTTGTTCAACGTTACCCTGAGTGTCCACAATAGTATCAATACTGCCCAAGTGATCGGTCATTGTGTAATGCCACTCACCCTCACCGTTTTCAAGCGTAAAGAGCGCAAAGCCGCCCACACTGGTACGACTCTTTGAATTTGTACCGACAACCTCAAGTTCATAACTGCCTGCGTAATACGTTGTTGTTGTCGAACCACCAACTGATTTGACCTGTTTGTAACGCAAGCCATCACTGCCATAGCTAAAGTTCAGCGTTGTCCCTGCGGTACTAATCGTTTCAGCTTTATTATTTGAGCCATAAGAAATGGTATGAAGTCCGTTGGACGTTAAATTACCATTATTATCGTAGTCGTAATACAAATTTGTTCCATTACGCAGCGCGACACGCCTGACAGCATTTGAACCCGCATTACCACCTGCTGATTTATTTGAATTTCCATAGACATAGGCACTGCTACTGGTGGAACTAAAATCACTTTTTGACTTTAAATTCCCAATCGAATCATACGTGTAATTTGTAAGCGCACTGAGTGTTAGCGCCGAATAACCCACCCAAGTTCGATGACTTTGAGTTAGGCGGTGAAGGCTATCGTAACTAAATGATTCTTGTTGATTAATTTCATGATTATCAATATCACCCAAATTGCCATAGCCATCGTAATTGGAATACTCTAGGTTTTGAATGCCCACGGGCGAGGCTGTATTTAAACAACTTCCCACCGTTTTCTTTACACAACGCCGCTCAAGTAAACCAGCAACATTATAACGACTGTATTCAAAGATAGTGCTTCCAAACTGCTGCTCAATAATTTTACCCTGAGCATCAAAGTCGGTCACTTTTCTAAGTTGAGAGTCAGGACCAAAATGACGTGTTTCTGTCAACAGCCCAATATCATTATAGATGTATTCAATTGTAATTCCACTTTCAAATGTTTCACCCTTGAGTCGATTCAGATTACTATCATATTGCAGCTGATGCTCAATCACTTGAGCCCCATTATCAATCTGAGTTGTTTCTAACTCAATTCGTTCTAAACTATCGAAGAGATAGGTTCTTAAAAAACCACTCCCTTTAGATTCGCTCGTGAGTGCGCCATAGTGAATTCCACTGTTGATATCCACATCAAACTCAAAGTCTGTTGCCGTGTCGTTCGCAGGCATTCGTTTAACTAAACGTCCTAAATTGTCATAATTAAACGTGGTGCTTAATCCATTCGCATCAATCTGACGCTTTAATTCACCCAAGGTATTATAGTCAAATGACCAAATGCCCATATTCGGATCATCCAACTGCACCTTATGACTAAATCCATTATAAAGAGCTTCGATGGTTTGACTGGCAACGTCTTTTATGGCGACTGGGTTTTCATTCACATCATAACGAAAATGAGTGCGTTGCCAGTTTGCATCTTCATGCCACAGTGGACTGCCCAGTACCGTTTTCTTACTCTTCATCGTAATGGCTAAACCACTGTTCGGAAGCACATCAACGGTCTGCTCTAGGCCATTGAAGGTATAACTTACGGTATAACTTTTCGGCAATTGTTGAACGACTTTCGTTTGAGCGCGGTTTAAACCATCGAAATTTGAATAGCTGACCACACCGTATTCATTACTACTTTGCGTGCTAAAATGTGGTTCTACAGCAGAGGTCACCCTACCCAGGTTATCAACCTCTTCCCAAGCAACAATGACTTTATTATTGACACTGTCTACAGAGGTATAAACTTCCCGGCCGAGTTCATTGTAATAAGCACGTGACTCGGGTGCTTCTGCTTGAACGGTGGTTATGACATAAACCGCATTGCGTCCTGACGCTTCAGAGCAATTACCTGTACACCATTGAGTGCTTTGATAAATCGGTTGATTGCCATCTGCCGTGACCGTAATCAGTTGTCCAAAAGGGTCATAGTCATTCGATATGGTCAGTCCATTGGTGTCCATGACTAATTCAACCGAACCTGTTTGATTGTCATAGGTATTGGTCACCACCGGGACAGTTAGACCCCACTCATTATTGTAGGTATTTTCAACAAAATAACCGTCAGTGGTGTAATCAACTTCCTTCCATCGTGTCCCTTGAATACTATTTGTTCCTGAAGATGAACTTGATGTGGTGACTCGCCGCAGCTGATTATTCACTCCATTGTAGGTAGTGTCTATAATCAAATTAAGTGAGGTATCATTAGTTGTAGTTGTGATTTTAGACGCTCTTCGGTCATTGTTTGCTCCATTGTATTGATACGCTTGCGTGACAATTAGAGAGTCCAATGCACCTAATGGAAAAGCAAGTGATGTACTATCATAAACTACCGTGGTGTTGATGACTTTACTGGTGAGTTCATACCAATTAGCCGAATTTGGATAGTTCCAATCAGCAATAACTCTTTTAGACACATCCGCTTGACCGACAATTGCTCCATCAAAAACAGTGGTATCTTTTTGAGTCAGTTGTCCATAACTGTTCAATGCTTTTGTGCTGTGTGACGTTGAAATTACACTGCCATCAAACTCAAAAGATTCACTCAACGAGTCTTGCAAGTATGCAACATAAGTTCCTGAGTATTCACCCATCAATTCCTGTTCAGTACTGTTCGTTGTTCGACTGGTTAGTTTTAAAACACCGTTTTGCCGTACCCTCGTTTCCTGAGATTCTAATGAACCGGTATGTGGAAAATACTGTAGATACGAACTCGTAACTTCTGCAAAAGATTGCGAGCTGCTGTCCAGCTCAAATTTACTTTCAACAATCTCACCATAACCTTGAAAACCTCTACCCTGAAGGTGTGTTCTTGCCTTCTTGTAATTAAGACTTGTTTTACTCAAGCCTCCAAGCGCATGTGTTGTACGATATTCTTGTATGGCTTCTCGATTGGATTGCACATTCATGTACGGAAAGTCTTGAATGGTGTCAACAACGCTGAAGAAATTGCTGTCTGTTGCAAGTGATGCATAATCGAATTCATGCACACTGCCTAATGGGTTTGCAATGGAACTTATTTTATCTGCCGCGAATGACCGATTGAGGTAAACGTAATAACCTTCAGTACCATTCTCATTCATCTCAACGGTGGTACTTTCCATGTATCGGCCCGTTAAAATATCGACATAGCCATCCCCGTCATAATCATAGATGGATAAAAACGCGCCATTGGCAATAATGTCACCGACAACATCAACATAACCAAAGGAACCATCTGACTCAATGAACGCCTGTTTTAATTCCCATTCATACAGATCATAGTTTTTAAGCTCAGAATTTACATTGGGATCACAGGATAGTAGGCAGTTATAACTACTCACCTTTACGCCTCGAACCAAAATGTCGGTCAATCCATCATTGTTATAATCTAAGGTTCGATAGACATCTCGTTTTGTTTCATTCGAATTATAAGTGGGAGGAACAAAAGTTGAACTACTTGAGCGTATGTTACCCGTGAAACCCGCACCCTTATTGAGATAAATACTTGTGGCTGTCAAGACATCGATAAGACCGTCAGCATTCACGTCCACAAGCATCTCAGCAACAGGTCCAAAATTTGAGTCTTTATCCATGCTCAAGAACTCTCCCGTAGGCGAGACTTGAGTGATAACCGCTAACCACCCTGAACCACTGTAATTGTAAACAAGATCGGGATAACCATCACCATTAACATCACTCACACTTGCAGGCTCTGCGCCAATGAACGGATCGTTGCTACTCGATGTCCATGCTAACTCAAAGTGTGGTAATCCATCATCGACAATCGGATCATATTTGTTCAAGTACACCTTCAATTGAATTTGAGGATGATTACTTCCGACTATATTCATCTGATGACTCACAATGATGTCTTGTTTACCATCACCATTGACATCCGCAATGTAACTTGAGCAGTCTAAGAACGTCCCTTCATAATCTGGCCCTGAATTTGGAATATAAATGCCAGGATAGGAACTGCATTGGTAAGTAACAGGGTAGCTACTGTTTGTTTTTTCATCAAACTGATTACCGCTGCCCGTGTTGGCAAAAAATCGTAAATCACTCGTGCCTAGATTACCCACTCCAACCAAGTCAATTCGCCCATCAAGATTAAAGTCCATTGGGTGACCATTAATACTTTGGTTACGCTTTGTACCATTAACGTTATAACCACTGACTTGATATTGAGAATAACTCACAGATTGGCTACCGGGTGTCTTTAGATAGGCTGTATCGCCAATCATTAAATCAGCAGAGCCATCACCATTAAAATCACTTCCGACTTGAATTTCACCACTCTTTACATTGGTATCAAGTGCATACGCTCTGTCAGTGAATCCATAGTTGTATAAATGATAATCCAGAACCGTTGGCAATAAACATTCTTGTGACGCAGTGTCACAGACCTGAACGCTTTCTAACAATGACATGCGTTTAACGGGTAAAGATTGAGGGCCACAGAACTCGATGCCGGACGCACA
>JAUUZN010000051.1 GCA_030589945.1 Gammaproteobacteria bacterium
CACTTTTTATAATACCCGTGAGTTATCTCATCATGCCCTCAAAGGTCATGACGGATGCAGACTTGAAAGAACTCGACAAGCGACTCCTTGAAGCGGAGAAGTTGGAGCACCTATGACACTACCTGAATTAGCAGTGAAAAGACCCATCGGCACACTGATGATGTTGCTGAGTTTGCTGGTATTAGGAATTATAGCTCTGCTTCGCCTAGAGTTGGCGTTCATGCCAGAAGCCGAACAAAAGAATTTGTTCGTCATTGTCGATTATCAAAACGCCTCGCCAAAAGCCATTGAACGAATGATCGTCCGCCCGATTGAAGATAGTTTGGCATCGGTTAATGGGCTAAAGCATATGTGGTCAAACAGTAGTGCTCGGGGAGCAAGGATTAATCTCAATTTTGGATTTGATGTCAATATGGATTTGGCGCGCGCAGAAATTCACGAGCGTCTTGATCGTATTAAAGATGAGCTGCCGGAAGATCTAGAGCGGATCATTATTAATCAAAATTATAACCCAAGAGAATCGGGTGAAACAATTTTAGAAGCTCGTCTTTCGTCGGGCAGAGATCTCAGTAAAAACTACGATTTGCTCGACCGAAAAATAGTAAAACCTCTTGAACGAATTCCAGGCGTTGCTGTAGTCAGTCTCGACGGCGTTAATCCGAGAGAAGTTCGAGTTAGCCTAAATCTAGAAAAGTTGAAAGCCCACAAAATTGATACCCGTCAAGTCTGGCAAGATATTTCCCAAAATAATAAAAATGCTGCTCTAGGGGTGATTCGAAATTCTGATTCTAAAATTACAGTAAGGGCCATGGGTGCTTTGGTCGACATGGATCAGATTAAAGATTTGCCCCTGTCAAATAGCAATCTGAGATTATCAGATATTGCAGAAATTACCTATGTTGAACCTCCTTTAGAATACGGTCGTCATCTGGATGGTGATTTTGCCATTGGTTTGAATATTGCTAAAGAGTCATCTGCAAATACCATCACCATTACCGATGAAATTTATAAAAGTATTGCCAAGATGAAACTTGATCCTGAACTCGATGGCATTAACTTTCTTGTTTGGCAGGATCAAGGCAAAGAAATACGCAATACATTATCGGATCTCGAACAGACCGGTTTCTTCGGAGCCATACTAGCAACCATCGTCCTGTATCTGTTCTTACGTAGTTTCAGTGCGACTCTCGTTGCGGTCATTTGCATACCATTTTCTTTGATTGTTGCAACAGCGGTTATTTGGCTTCAGGGTAAGAGTCTCAACACCATCTCATTATTAGGTCTTATTGTTGGCCTTGGAATGCTGGTTGATAATGCAGTTGTGGTCATGGAAAATATCGACCGCTTTCAGAAAAAAGGCTATGGCAGACGTGTTGCTGCAATCTTAGGTTCAAAGGAAGTCTCCATTGCGGTGATCACTGCGACCCTAACCTCGGTGATTGTCTTCTTGCCGATGGTGTTTTCTAAACCAACAGAGATGAATCTTGTTTTGCAGGAATTGGGTATCACCATCGTTATTACTCTCATTGCATCATTACTCATCAGCCAAACCTTAATTCCTCTTGCAGCGACTCGCCTCATACAGAAAGAAAAGAAGATTAGAAAAACGCCGATCATGGATGCAATCCAGAATCGTTATGCAAAGATACTGGAATTTACCTTAAAGCACCGCTGGATGGCGATTGTTTCAGGGATAGGCGTTCTTGCAGCAACCTGGTATCCGGTAAATGAAATCAATTTCAATTTTGAATCTGCGCCCACCGAAATGTTCGTCGGCATAAGAGTGAAGGTTGAAGGTTCTGCTTCTTTGGAAGCCAAGGAAGATATTATTAAAGAGGTGGAGGCCGCGCTCAATCCACACCTTGAAGATATGAATGTAAAGTCGCTTTATGCCTGGTGGAGTGAGAACTTTTCAATGTTGCGTCTCTACATGAAGCAGGGATATCAAAATGAAGAGGAGATGAATAAGGTGCGGCGTAAGTTACCCAACATTCTCCCAGAAATTGCCGGTGTAAAATTAAAAGTGCAAGAGAACGGTCCATTTTATATGCGTAATCGAGGTAAAAGAGTTGCCGTTCAATTGCAAGGTCCCGATTCCGATACGCTCGAAACATTGGGAGATGAGGCCTTACTCTATATTCAAGACATTGAAGGTTTATTTGATTTTTATTCCACATCTGAGGGCGGGCAATTAGAGTTGCACGCCAAGTTAGATCGAAATCGAATGGACAACTATGGCGTTAATAGTAATCAGCCTGCTGGACTGGTATCGATGACCTTTAGAGGGCGTAAACTTAGCCGTTTTAAGGGTGATGAAGGTGAGGTGGAAATGGGTTTATATTTAGGTGATGATTTAGATACATCTGTTACCGATGTGAAAAATCTGATCATCACTAAGCCTGATGGCTCTCAAGTTCTGATGGACAGTATTTCTCAATTTGAAACCAAAAAAGGTCCGAGTCGAATTAATCGCCAGAATAAAACAACCAGCATTTGGATTGGCGCTCGATTTGGTGACGGAAAAAAAGACGTCCTGTTAAAACAAATGAAGAAAGCTCTTGAGGTGATGCGCCTACCTGCAGGTTACCAGTGGAAGTTTAATAATCGTTCAAGGAATTCGGAAGAGTCACAGGATGAGTTTATATTGAATTTAGGTCTCGCACTTGGCCTTATTTTTGCTGTGATGGCCGGTCTCTTTGAGTCCATGCGCCAATCCTTAGCATTAATGATTAGTCTTCCATTTGCTTTAGCGGGTGCCTTTTGGACGCTCTTTATCTTTGGTGTTGATTTTGATCAACCAGCATCGGTAGCAATATTGTTATTACTGGGTATTGTGGTGAATAATGGAATCGTGATGATTGAGCATATTAATCTCTATCGCAGAGAAGGTATGGAGCGTTATCCTGCAATGATCAAGGGTGGTAGAGAGCGTCTGCGACCTATCATCATGACTGCATTAACAACGCTGGTGGGACTCGTTCCCATTGCAATCCAAAAGCCTGCTTTGGGTGGCGTCTATTATTATTCAATGGCCTATGTGATTATGGGAGGGTTGTTGTTCTCAACAATTTTAACCACCTTGTTTCTACCGGCGACCATTGCCTTGATTGAAGATGCTGGTACCGCACTGGCTAAATTTGCTAAGTATTTAACTCTTCAAGTATCAAACAGGTTACCGTCTTTGGTAAAAGAGTAGTCCATTTCAACCTTACAAATTCGAACTTTAAATTGCTGGTACCATTTCTCACGACCTTGATGCTGGGCAATTTGATGTTCTGAATTTGCTTTCCAATTTTTAATGGACTGAAGGTCAGACCAGTACGAAACCGTAATACCGATACCTTCCCTTGCCGATTCAACACCTAAATAGCCTGCTTGTTTTGCAGCGAGGTTGAGCATTAATTCACTCATTTGTGAGTAACCATTATCAGCTTTAGACATATGGCTTGTAAAAATAACGGCGTAATAGGGCGGGGCTGGTGTTACTGAAATGTCAGACATCACTAAATGAACGAAAGCTCAGCGTACTGGCTAAAGTTGGCTGAGCTTTCAACGATTTATTGTGCTTCTGATTTCTTATTGGTTGAAAGACCAAAAGGTAGGTATGCAGGACAGAACTTGAATACTGCTGTAAACAATGGAACGATACCAATAGCACCCAACCAGTTTTGATAATATACACCTGCAGCAATAATTGCGATGCCCACTACTGCTCTAAAGATCCTATCTGGACCGCCGACGTTAAATTTCATAATAAATTCCTCTATCCGTTTGTTATTTAATAGCTTACTTAAGTTAATTGTTCAAATTTAATATTGAGTAGCTTTTACATTGTGTAGTGTATCATCTCAAAAAGCACGTTTATTAGCAACTCTGCATATAATGCTGCTTAGAGACTCTAACTTTGAAAATGTTACTATAAAAAGTTAAATAAATTTAAAATGTTTCATTAGGCAAATATTGATACTATTATAAGCCCAATATGAAAGGGTTCAATCATGAAAATAATGCTGGTTTTAGAGGGACATCAAGAGTCCTATAATATATTGTCAGTTGATGATGAAAACTGGTATAAAGTTTCTAATGTTTTGCCCTCGGTTGCTTTTAAATCAACCATTGAATTGTTAGCCTATATTAAGAAGAATCCGACAACAATTACTGATTCTCTCTCTGAAATTGAAACAAGCTTAACGGCGGTGAATTTATCAAGTTTATCCATTGAGATGCCATTTCAGCCGCTTTCTTATCGTGATTTCATGCTATTTGAAGAACATTACATCTGTGCAAAACGAGGCTTTGTGGCCAAGTACATGCCGGTTCTATCGACCATTATCAACATCTATGAGAGAATTGCTAATAATACCTTTCCAAAGTTAAAACCAGAAAAACGCTGGTATCAATACCCCATCTATTATTTGGGGAATCATCTGACTTTTGTGAAGAATCTAACAGAGATTAAAATACCGCCATACAGTAATGAGCTCGATTATGAATTGGAGTTAGGCGTTGTTCTGTGTGAACCATTAAAAAATGCGTCGGCAGAAGAAGCTTTGGCTGCAATGGGTGGCTTTGTAGTTTTTAATGATTTTTCAGCTCGAGATGTACAGGCCGATGAAATGAAATGTGGCTTTGGACCAATGAAAGCAAAGAATTTTGCAAATTCCATCTCAAATGTTGTTGTACCAGCTGATGAAATTTTGCCTAACATCGACAAACTAAAGGTGAAGGTTTTCATTAACAACAAACTCATTATGGAATCAGACACACGCAATATGTATTACTCGCTAGCAGAGGCTGTTGCCTACGCTTCTTGGGAAGAGCAGTTGTATCCGGGAGAGTTTTTGGCAACAGGAACTATCCCCGGATGTACCGGAATAGAGAATGGTTGTATGCTAAATAGTGGAGATAAGGTTCGATTAGAAATAGAAGGTATCGGTGAGTTAGAAAACTCAGCAATTTAAAATCAAAATAAGAAAATAAAATCAGGGACTAAAATTATGTCAAAGATATATCCAATTAATGAAAAGTTTGCTGCTAAATCTTATCTTACCGAAGAGCAGTACTTTGAAATGTACGAGAGTTCAATTAATGATAACGAAGCATTTTGGTCAGAGCAGGGGAAGCGCATTGATTGGATGAAGCCTTATACCAAGGTGAAAGATGTGTCCTATGCCAAGGAAGATTTGCACATCAAATGGTATTACGATGGGACACTCAATGTTTGTGCAAACTGTGTCGATCGGCATCTGGTTGATAAGGCTGATCAGACTGCCATTATTTGGGAAGGAGATAATCCAGAAGTCTCAAAACACATCAGTTATCGTGAACTTCATCTACAGGTTTCGAAATTTGCCAATGTATTAAAAGAGCTCGGAATTGTTAAGGGTGACCGAGTAACACTCTATATGCCCATGGTTCCAGAAGCAGCTTATGCGATGCTTGCCTGTGCAAGAATTGGTGCAGTGCATTCTGTTGTCTTTGGTGGTTTTAGTGCTGATGCTCTTGCCGGCAGGATTATTGGTTGCAAAAGTAAGTTGGTGATCACTGCAGATTTCAGTAATCGTGGTGGTAAACAAATAGCCTTAAAGAAAAACGTCGATGATGCTTCCGTAAAAGAAGGCGTTAGTGATTATTTAGAATCTGTTTTAGTGATTAAGAATTCAGAGACTGAGGTTAATTGGAACAATGATTTAGACCATTGGTATCACGAGATGTTTGCGACAGTCTCTGAGGATTGTCCACCTGTTGAAATGAACGCTGAAGATCCTCTCTTCATTCTCTATACCTCGGGCTCAACGGGTAAACCAAAAGGAATATTGCACACCTGTGGTGGTTACATTGTTTATGCAGCAATGACCCATCAATACGTTTTTGATTATCATCCGGGTGATATTTACTGGTGCACTGCCGATGTGGGTTGGGTCACGGGACACAGTTATATTGTCTATGGTCCACTTGCAAATGGTGCGACAACCCTTATGTTTGAGGGCGTTCCAAATTATCCAGATAGCAGTCGATTCTGGCAGGTTTGTGATAAACATCAGGTCAATACTTGCTACACAGCACCTACGGCCATTCGTGCATTAATGCGTGAAGGTGAAGAGATGGTGAAGAAAACATCACGGAAATCACTGACTTTACTGGGAAGTGTAGGCGAACCTATTAATCCTGAAGCATGGGAATGGTATTACCATGTGGTGGGTGAAGAACATTGCCCCATTGTTGATACCTGGTGGCAGACAGAAACCGGTGGAATTTTAATTTCACCTTTGCCAGGAGCTACACCTCTAAAACCGGGCTCAGCAACTCGTCCGTTCTTTGGTATTCAACCTGCTTTAGTTGACCCTGAAGGCAATGAACTTGATGGTGTGGCCGACGGTAATCTGGTGATTAAGGATAGCTGGCCGGGTCAAATGAGATCGGTTTATGGTGATCATGAACGGTTTGTTGAAACTTATTTCAGTACTTATGAAGGCTATTATTTTACCGGTGATGGCTGTCGCAGAGACGAGGATGATTATTATTGGATTACCGGTCGCGTTGATGATGTTCTAAGTATCTCGGGTCATAGAATGGGCACAGCCGAAGTTGAAAGTGCCTTGGTAGCTCATCATGACGTGGCTGAAGCTGCTGTTGTTGGCTATCCTCACGATATAAAGGGGCAGGGGATCTACACTTTTGTAACACTGAATGCTGGTGTTGAGGGTACAGCTGATCTAGAGAAAGAGTTGGTGCAATGGGTGCGGAAAGAAATTGGTCCTATTGCCTCACCCGACTTTATTCAATTTTCTCCCGGACTTCCGAAAACGCGCTCAGGCAAAATTATGCGTAGAATCTTACGCAAAATTGCCGAAGATGACTTCAGCAATTTAGGTGATATCTCAACCCTAGCAGAGCCTGCAGTGGTTGAAGAATTAATTGGAAATCGTAAGAATAGAGGATAAAAAATAGGGGTCAGAGTGAATTAAAATAGGGGTCAGAGTCAATTAAAAATCGACTCTGACCCCTATTTTAATTCACTCTGACCCCTATTTTTTTAAGCGCTCTTTGGGACACGGAAGTTCTCAACCATTTGCTGGACATGTTCAGGTGCGTCATCGGTAAATTTACCGACAGTGAATGCCACTGCGAAATTAACAATTGCTCCAATAACTCCAAAAGCATTGGGTGATATTCCAAAAAACCAGTTTGGCTTCATATCACCGAGGAACGAAGTGTCTGGAATAAACATGAGCCCTTTATGTTGGAATACATACATCATGGTGATCCCGATACCCGCTACCATACCGCTTACCGCAGCCTTGCCATTTATTTTTTTCGAGAATATGCCCATCATCAATGCTGGAAAGATTGATGATGCTGCAAGGCCAAAGGCGAGAGCAACGGTACCTGCTGCAAATCCTGGTGGATGCAGTCCTAAATAGCCTGCGACTAATATTGAAAGTGTCATCACTAGACGACTGGCAAGTAGTTCTTTTTTCTCAGAGAGATTCGGGACAAAAATTCCTTTCATCAAATCATGGGAAATAGAGGACGAGATTGCTAGCAACAGCCCGGCAGCTGTCGAAAGTGCCGCTGCTAATCCGCCTGCTGCAACAAGGGCAATGACCCAGTTGGGCAAGTTTGCAATGGCTGGGTTGGCAAGAACCATAATGTCGCGATCAATTTTGACCATTTCATTGGTTGCATTGTCAGCGCTGTATTGAACTTTGCCATCACCATTTTTATCTTCAAACTCTAAAAGCCCCGTTTTTTCCCAGTCTTTAAACCATTCTGGGCGTTCAGAGTAAACTAGATTTTCTGTTTCAGAGGGTACAATGGTCTGCGTTAAATTAAGTCGTGCCATTGCACCTACTGCAGGTGCAACGGTGTAAAGCAGTGCAATAAACACCAGTGCATATCCAGCTGAAGAGCGAGCAGCTTTAACAGAAGGTACTGTGAAAAATCGCATGATCACATGGGGCAGGCCCGCGGTTCCAATCATCAGCGTCATAGTATAGGCAAACATGTTGAGCGTGCCACCCATGTTGTCCGTTGTGTATTCATGAAAGCCTAGGTCGGTGACAATCATGTCGAGTTTGTCGAGTAAATAGACGCCACTACCATCAGACAGTGTACTGCCGAGTCCTAGTTGAGGAATCGGATTTCCGGTGAGTTGAATGGAGATAAATATCGCAGGGATGGTGTAGGCAAAAATCAACACACAGTATTGAGCAATCTGAGTATAAGTAATGCCTTTCATACCTCCAAGAACGGCGTAAACCCAAACCACACCCATACCAATGCCAAGCCCTAAACCATAATCAACCTCGAGGAATCGTGAAAAGGCAACACCAACTCCTTTCATCTGGCCGATGATATAGGTCAGTGAAGCTATGATCAGACAAATGACCGCAACAACCCGTGCAGTTTTAGAACAGTAGCGATCGTAGATAAACTCTGGAACGGTGAACTTACCATGCTTGCGCATATAGGGTGCTAACAACATTGCGAGAATGACGTAACCGCCGGTCCAACCCATCAGGAAGACCGAACCACCGTATCCCAAAAATGCAATGAGACCCGCCATCGATATAAAGGACGCAGCACTCATCCAATCGGCACCAATGGCCATTCCATTGTGGATGGGACTGATGTGTCCTCCGGCTACATAAAATTCACTGGTTGAACTGGCTCTTGCGAACCATGCAATCCCAAAATAAAGGGCGAAGGAGCCAAATACTGCTATGTAGGTGTAGAGTTGTAATTCAGTCATATCAAACATAGTTACTCCTCCACCTTATATTTCTTATCTAATTTATTCATTTTGGAGGAATACCAAAATATCAAAATTACAAAGGTATAAATAGAGCCCTGTTGGGCGAACCAAAACCCAAGTTTATATCCACCAATGCGAATGGTGTTGAGTTGCTCAACCAAGAGAATTCCAAATCCAAATGAAACGGTAAACCAAATGACTAGGCAGATGAAAATTAATCTCAGATTTTCATGCCAGTAGTTATCATTGTTTTTCATCTAAATCTCCATTAATAATCAGTTAGATTAAATTAGTTGTTTTCTATAGCAGCAATAGATTCACTGATGAGTTCATCCATTCCTCTATCTATTCCAGGATTGGTAAATCCGAACCTCAGCACTAAGGTATCTTTTGAAGGTATCATCACTACATATTGCCCCTGATAACCACCCATATAGTAAGCATCGGATGGAACTGAAGGCCAGTACCTAGTTTTGCTTGAGTCAGTAGGATCTTGATTGAGCCAAAACTGAGCGCCATACCGGTTTGTTGGATTCGTTTTCGTCGCAGTAGAGCTATATTTAACCCAGTTTTCAGGAAGAATTTGTTCATCATTCCACCGACCGTTTTGTAGCATTAACTGACCTAATTTTGCCCAGTCTCTGCCTGTGGCGTAGAAGTATGAAGAACCGATAAATGAGTCACTGGCATCGGTTTCTGAAATTGCTGAGGAGATCCCAAGTGGATGAAATAAGTGTTCTTGCGTGAATTTATAATAGTCTTGAAAGCTTCCACCAATAGCGCGTTTAACAATACCTGAGATGATATTGGTGGTACCGCTTGAATAACTCCAATGGGTATTAATGTCGTGCTCGAGTGGTTTATCAGCTGCAAATAATCCGGCGTTTGCTTTGTTAGATAGCATGATGCTGACATCAGTATTTATGCCATAACTCTCATTAAACTCGAGACCACTGCTCATTCGCATCAGTTGATCCAGTGTAATACTAGAGCGCGGATCATCCGTCTGTTGCCACAGAGGAACGTCCGTTTGGGAATATAAATTAAGCTTGCCAGTTTTAACAAGCAGTGCAACTTGCAGACTTGTAATGCTTTTGGCCATGGACCAACTCAGTAGTGGAGTGGTCGAAGTTACTCCTTTTGAGTAGCGTTCGGCAATTAGCTTGCCTTTATGAATTACTAAAATGGCTTTAACATTACGACGTCCTGTTTGATCGGTCTCTGAAAAAGCCTTGTCGATTGCTGCACTCAGCAATGAATAATTTACTTCAGTATCATTTTCAGAAGTGTCTGCATTACCATTGGGCCAAGATTCTTTGGCAGATATTTCGTTTTTAGGGAGAGGATTAATGTTCGTAATTAATTGTTGCTGTCCGATGTGGTGTAATGTGCATCCTAGGCCATCACGGTAGGTTGCAATTCGACTGAACAGGCCAAAGATATTGGTTCGTACAGATTTAGCATCTTCATCGACATTATAATTTACCATGTCAAACATCGGACTAATTGGGCTTAGTGCTTCATCGGAAATATCTTCAACTTTGAACTGACTGATAAAGTGTCCAGAACATATATTTTTCGCTGAAAAGCCAGTAGCTAGGTTCAGCGTATTCGATACTTTCGGGTAAAAGACAATGCTTATTATTGTCAGAATAGTGATGGATATTAGGGTTAATTTTTTCAACAAGAAGAACCTATAGGAATCTAAAAAACTCAATTTACCACAGATATGACTTCGATGCTCTCCCCAGTGCCTGACCCTAGTGCCTGACCCTAGTGCCTGACACCAGGGGTAATAGAGATAGACTTTAATGGGCGTTATGTTTATTCTATTAGATTATTCTTATATACAGACTTTAAGAATGTTCCTGTTTAATTGAGATATATCGATATAGGTCAGACTCCATGCGCCCGGCTCAACTCCATCAAATATTCAAACAAGAATTCGAAAGTGTCGAGCAGGGACATCATACGCCAGTCATGTTATGGGGACCTCCTGGTGTTGGTAAATCGCAATTGATTTCACAATTAGCCAGTGAACATGGTGTCGCTGTTATTGATATTCGACTTTCACAGATGGAGCCATCGGATTTGCGTGGTATCCCATTTCGAGTAGAGAATACAGTTGAATGGGCGATACCATCCATTTTACCCAATGAAGAAAAACACGGCAAAAAGGGTGTTTTGTTTCTTGATGAAATAACCTCTGCACCTCCGACAGTCTCTGCCGCAGCATATCAACTGATCCTTGATAGACGACTCGGCGAATATACGGTGCCAGATGGATGGGTCATCTTTGCCGCAGGAAATCGTCAAGGTGATCGGGGTGTGACTTACACCATGCCGGCACCGCTTGCGAATCGGTTTACCCATTACGAGTTTGATGTTCATCTGGATGACTGGGTCACATGGGCATGGAAAAATGGGATTGATGAACGTGTTATCGCCTTTTTAAGATTTAGACCTGAGCTACTATTTGATTTTGATCCTGCTCACAATCCTGTTGCATTCCCATCACCACGTTCGTGGGAATTCGCACACCGCTCGTTGCAAAAATTTAAGGATTCATCAGAGTTGCTCGTTGGAGCAATGCAAGCCTGTGTCGGTCCTGCTGCTGGAATTGAGCTGAAAGCCTTTGTTGATAATTTAGATAACTTACCCGATATTGATTTGATCATTAAAGGCGAAAGTAACGAGGTTCCTAAAGAAATCGATTTACAATACGCAGTCTCCACCGCTTTGGTTGGCCGTGCGATTCGTGCCAAAGGCAGTAGTGATGAAATTAAAATATTTGGCAGTATCTTAAATTATGCCAGTCAATATCCTCAAAAAGAAATGGGCGTAATGCTTGTTTCAGATATGCACCGTGCCATTGGAGAGACAATTTTTGAAGTTCCAGAATTTTCTAAATGGGCAACGCAAATCGCTGACGTAATGCTCTACACCTAGTGTTGTCATTATGGCTGATCCAATTGAAACAAAACTCAGTGCAGCAAGAACCAAGTTAATTCTTGACCGACCTTTTTTGGGAGCTCTAGTATTACGGTTGGAATTGGTTGACGCGACGGACTGGTGTAGAACAACTGCAACCGATGCGAAATCTTTTTTTTACAATCGAGAATTTATAGAAGCGCTCTCTCTTGAGCACACTCAATTTATGTTAGCCCATGATGCCATGCATTGTGCGCTGCTACATTTCTCACGCCGGCAACATCGTAATCGAAGAAGATGGGATGTGGCTTGTGATTTTGCAGTGAACCCACTTCTGATCAACGATGGACTTGAGCCAGCTCCTGGCGCATTGCACCTGTCAGAATTTGAAGGGTTAACCGCTGAAGAAATTTATCCACTGATTGATGATTCAAATGACAGTGATACACTGGATGAACATATTTATGATCAGGACCCGGAAGTTGATGCTGATGCTGAACCCACTACTGATCCAAATTCTGAACAAGACAGTAAGAATGAAACAGATAATCAATCCAATACAGATCAGAATGAGAGTCTTAAATCTTCAGACAACGATTCCGAGCAGATAGAAGACCTTCCAAGGCAACAAAATAAACGACCTCCACCGCTAACAGAAGACGAGAAGAACGACCTTTCCGTGAAGTGGCAGCAGCGATTGGCAGGAGCTGCTCAATCTGCTATGCAGGCTGGAAAACTTACCGGTGGTATGGCACGCATGGTTGATCATCTGCTACAACCGCAATTACCATGGCGAATGTTACTTTCTCGTTACATGACCGCTGAAGCGCGTGATGATTATAGTTATTCGAGACCATCATCGAGGCGCGATGATGCTGGAGCAATTTATCCAAGCCTACGAAGTTATCAAGTTAATCTGACTGTGGTTGTTGATACCAGTGGTTCAATTAATAATGGTGAACTCAGTGAATTCTTAAGTGAAGTGAATGCATTAAAAGGCCAGATGCGGGCACGTGTTACTCTACATGCCTGTGATGATAAGATGGATACAAATGGTCCATGGGAATTTGAGGCATGGCAAGAAATGAATTTGCCTGATGATATAAAGGGTGGCGGTGGTACTAATTTTTGTCCTGCTATTGATTGGATAAAATCACTCGATCGTATGCCCGATCTATTGGTTTACTTTACCGATGCCAAGGGTAAATTTCCTCAATATGAACCACCCTGTCCAGTACTTTGGTTAGTTAAAGGCAAACGAGAAGTGCCTTGGGGACAACGAATCCAATTGAATTAGAGTGATCGTGTATAGCTTGCACTTGAACCAACAATAAATAAATACGAAATAAATATGAAATTAACGACCGAAGATTTATTTAAGATGAATGTACTGATGGCGCAAAAACCACGGGCCATTCGCATTAAAGAAAATACCATGCAGGTCTTTGGTCTGACCGATAAAGGTGATGCCTGCGTTAATCTGAGCACTGCAGCCCGCCAAATCCCTTATCTTAGAGCGGTCCGCGAATTTCTTGCCGACCGAATGATTAACTCTCCCGGTGGATTTCCAATTCACATCACTTCTTGGACTCGAATGGGTCAAACCAATGTCGATAACCTAGAATCTCTTTTGATGCTCGGAGAACCCGATGCAGTGTCTGCCGTAGTTTATGCAAAAGCACTTACACCTGAAATTGGTCATAATGCCTGGTGGTGTGTACCTGAATCAGAGAATGCTCGTCGCATGTTGGAAAAGGAAAAAATTGTAAATAGTGAATTGGGACCGGTACTAGCGAATCACCTTTACGAGCATCTCGACTTTGAAACTGACCCAAAGTTAATGGTTGAATCAGTTAAGCTAATGTTACAGCCTGGACTTCTCAGTGAAGAAGAACGAGACAAACTATGGAAAAGAAGCCAGCGTAAAGGTGCAAATATGGTTGGTTTTTTACAGTCTGCACCCGAAGCTATATTGCATGGATGTGTCGATCATCAGGATTATCAACAGCTTTCCAATGATCTAAGTGGAATTACCGATTCTAATGAAAACCACTATGTTCAATTGGCTCGGTGGTTTTTAAGTCGCGAAGGACAAGGCTTTATGCAAACGGCCTATAAGGTTTTACAAAAGGTATCAAATCAAGATGTTGTTTTGTATTTACTTGAAACGTTACGTACAAAAATGCAGACTTTTGTGCCCGTAGCTGCAGATACAATATCCACCGATTTGGACGAAATATTAAAACTATCTGAGGCATTAATTGATGAATCATCACGCCAATATTTCCACACCGATGAGCAGTGGAAAAGCATGATCATGCAATTAAAGAATAATCATCGGTCTTTAGATCAAATACGTTCGATGTTATTTTTATCGCAACTGACCTCACCGGTTGTAACCCCCGTTTTCTCAAGAACGACCGCTGAGGCAACCCTTATGCGTCGAAAACTAAAGTACTTAATGGATCCAATTTTTGCTCATTTTGAAAGTCTCTTTAGTGCTAATATTTAAGAAAATATTTAAGGACTAGACAGTAGCAACAAATCGCTATATTCTCGTGCTGTTTTAAAAGGATACTCATTTTTTAACAGGAAGTGAGGCATGATAAGGATATCAATACAATCAAGTGTTCCGAGTTAGAATCGGATATTAGGGAAGTTGGTGTAAATCCAACACTGCCCCCGCAACGGTAAATCTGAATTGATGAGTCTTTCATCCATTCCAGTAAAGTCCGGAGACCTACTTGATTAACAACGTGTGATGCACTGCGCCTTTCAAAGGACAGTCATTAAATTTTAATCAGACGCGGCGGGCGTCAAAAATAATCTAGATTCTTCTAGGTTAGAGGTCATATCAATGAAAAAATTTATTTCTATTGCTGTGCTTGTCGGCACAGTATTTCCGTTTATTTCCGGCCCAAAAGTTCTTGGGGAAGAAACCGTTTCCATTCATTCAGAATCAGAGTCTGAAAATCAGATCATGGTGGTCACTGCAAATCGAATTGAGCAGAACATTAATGATACTTTAGCCTCTGTTGAGGTTCTTAGTCGTGAGGACATCGAAAAAATTCAACCGGAATCAATCACCGATTTGCTTTCAACAGTCGCAGGTTTTGATTTTGTCTACACGGGCGGTGATGGACAAAGCTCATCCCTTTTTACAAGAGGAACGAGTTCTGATCACACTCTTGTATTAATTGACGGAATTCGAGTTGGATCAGCATCGTTAGGTAACAAGGATTTCTCAACCATACCGGTCGCTCAGATCGAGAGAATTGAAATTGTTAAAGGTCCCCGAGCATCCTTATGGGGCAGCGATGCCATTGGTGGAGTGATTCAAATATTCACACGAAAATTAGAAAATGAAGAATATAGTTTTGATGTGATGACGGGTGCTAATAATTTCATTAGCTCAAATGTCAGCGTAGGTTTTGGAAATGCTGATGTTAATAATACCTTTACGGTTAGCTATGAAAATTCAGATGGTTTTGATGCATTCGATAATTCATCTGACTTTGGACCTGATTCTGAGCCTGATGCTGATGGCTATCAAAGAACTTCCATTGCGTTGCGCGGCGAATATCAAATATCTGATAGGTCCGTGATGGACTGGGTTTTACAGGCAGATGAGGGTGATAACGAATTTGATAATGCCTACGGCGCCAATGTTAATGAATACAACAATCGATTATTAAACTTAAGATATACCTATATCAGTGATCATTGGCTAACGGAAGTTAGCGTAAAACAAAGTAGAGACGAAACATTTTCCTTTGACGCGCGGGCTATAGACTTGGATGATGGTCTAATTGATACGAAGCAGGGCTCAACCTATGTTACAAAAAGAGAACAAATCAATTTACTAACCCAATATGAATTAAATGAAGACGTTAATCTACTTGCAGGAATTGAACGCTATACTGATGATTTAGCTGACAGTGAAATTCTTTTATATGAAGGTGGAACTGCACCCTTTGATGAAACTCAGAGAACCTCAAAATCAGCATTTGTATCGAGTATTATTAATGCTGGGCAATTAATATCAGAGCTATCTTTTCGATATGACGATGTGGGAACGGCGGGTTCAGAAAATACTTTTAACTTCAGTGCGGGTTATCAAATTACGACTGGTATTACATTATCAGTTTCAAGAGCCAAGGGATTTAAAGCACCAACCTTTAACGACCTCTATTTTCCAGGATTTTCAAACCCCGATTTAAATAGTGAAATTTCATTCAATAGTGAAATAATGCTTAAGGGTCAATGGAATAAACAGAGCTTAACAATCATAAAATTTGATAATAAAGTTGACCAACTCATCACCTTCTTTTTTGATCCGGACACTTTCGTTTTTGCACCATTTAATATCGACAAGGCCAATTTAAAGGGGCACGAAATTGTCTATCAGGTCCGCTCTGGGAACTTGGCTCATAAATTCACAGCAAGCTACGTGGATGCCATCGACCAGAGTATTGACTCCTTTACACTTGAAGCCAAAAATGAGCAGTTACTTAGGCGCGCAAAAGAGCATTACGGTTATGAGCTTACAGCTGATGTTGGGGATTATTCTCTTTTCGCTCAAGCGAATTATAGCGGGAGCCGCAGAGATAATGACTTTTCTACCTTCCCAGCAACAGCAGTCATTTTGAAAAGTCACACGGTTCTAAACATGGGGGTTTCATATCAAGCCAGTGAACGTATGAGTGTAAAGCTTAAGGTTGCGGATATGACCAATAGCGAAGAATCGACTGTTGTTAACTACAATACGGTGGGAAGACAGATTTTTCTTTCATTCCAGTATCGTAATTTTTAATCAATTAAGTGCTGATTCACAAGAAGTACTATCTTTTTAGTATTTCTTGTATCATGATTTTCATAACTACATTTTAGGAGTCATATGATGCTATTCAGAGTCGCACTTTTCTTATTGATAATATCCAATCCCGCAACATTGTTGTCTTCAGATCTTGAGAAAGAAAAAAGATGGGCAGACGAGGTTGTCGATTCCATTATTGATGGTGACGAATTATGGCTAAAAACGAAAGACGGTTCGGGTGACCATGAATTTTTGACCATCTACACTGAGGCTGAATTTGAAACCGAGCAAGAAACGAATGTGGTAGCTAAGCTCGGTATAAAAAGAGGAATGATTGTCGTACATGGTACGGGTATTCATCCAAACTGGTCTCAGATTGTGCAACCTGTTCGAGTTGAATTGTCTCAAATGGGCTGGAATACTCTTTCGGTTCAAATGCCAGTACTCCCCAATCAAGCAAGCATAACTGATTACGCCTCAGTATATCCCGAAGTTATTCCTAGATTTAAAAGCGCTGAGCGTTATTTAAAAGAACAGGGAGTCAATGAAATTGTTATTGTTGCCCATAGTCAAGGCGCGGTGATGGCAGGATATTACCTTCTTCATAGTGACTCATCCGCTGAGGCTTTTATTGCTATTGGCATGCCACTCACTCCGAACGAGCAGGGTATTGATACGGTAAAAACATTAAAAAAATTATCAATTCCGGTTCTTGATATTTATGGTAGTGATGACCTTGCTGCGGTACTCAGTGTGGCTGAAGAAAAACGTAAAGCTTCTGTAAATAATAAAGGTTATTCTCAGGTTGAAATCAAAGATGCAAATCACTTTTTTGATGAGCAAAATGAAGTCTTGATTTCAACCATCAGCCAATGGCTGAAGAAAAACCTTTTATAATGTTAGAGTAATAACTCTTTCTCTCTGGCAGCAAAATAAACCACAGGAACTACCACGAGAGTCAGCACTGTCGAGATAAAGATTCCAAATATCAGGCTTAAAGCAAGACCAAGAAAAATAGGATCATCCAAGATAAATAAGGCATCGAGGATTGCTGCTATAGCGGTTAAGGCAATAGGCTTAGCCCGTACAGCTGCTGAATTTATTATCGCCTGTTTAAAATCCTTACCGGCTGCAATTTCAATATTAATAAAATCAACAAGCAATATTGAATTGCGGACAATGATACCGGCCAGAGCAATCATTCCAATCATAGACGTGGCTGTAAATTGCGCCCCCCAAATTGCATGACCGGGTAAAATTCCAATGATGGTGAGAGGGATCGGAGCCATTATCACAAGCGGCACAATGTAGGATTTAAATTGCACCACAACCAGTAAGTAGATAATGATTAACCCCACGGAGTAGGCGATACCCATATCACGGAAGGTTTCAAAGGTGACTTGCCATTCTCCGTCCCATTTTATACTTCCTACGTATGGGTTTTCGGGTTGTGAGGTAAGTGCTTGCTCCATTTCAGGATACTTATCTTCAATTGCTGAGCTTATGGAAAACATACCATACAAGGGACTGTCAGTTTCACCAGCACCATCGGACGTTACATACACAACGGGTAATAAATCTTTATGATAGATGCTGTATTCATGATCAGTTACAGAGATGGAAACTAAATCTTTCATAGCAACAAGTTCACCGGACTGACTGCGAACTTTTAATAGCAGTAATTGTTGTATGTTTGATTTTTGCGCTTCGCTCACTTCCATCCGAACCGGTATTGGATACTTGCTAGTTTCGCTATGGAGATAACTAACATCTTCTCCTTTAACCGCTGTGTTAATGGCTTGGGAAATGTCAATTTGGCTAATCCCTAATTTCGCAGCCTTTTGTCGATCGACTTTGATGATTAAACGATCGGTGGAAAACTCTGTAGAGTCATCAATATCCACTATGCCATCTATTTCGGAAAATGTTTCACGCAGTGATTTGGCTAGCTCCATTTGCGCAGGATAATCCTGTCCATAAATTTCAGCTACAATGGGTGCTAAAACGGGTGGTCCAGGAGGAACTTCAACTACCTTAATGGCCGCATTATACTTTTCAGCGATGGCGGTTAGGTCGGCACGGACAGACAGAGCTATTTCATGGCTCTTACGATCACGGAATTCCTTCTCAACAAGATTAACCTGCAGATCGCCAACATTAGAACCCGAGCGAAGATAATACTGTCTAACCAATCCATTAAAATTAATAGGTGCCGAGGTTCCAACATAGGCCTCAATATCAGTAACTTCTGGAACAATTTTAAGGTATTGAGCCAGCTCATTTAAGACCTCAGCGGTACGTTCAAGGGATGTGCCTTCAGGCATGTCGACTACAATCTGAAATTCAGATTTATTATCGAAAGGTAACATTTTTAACACGGTGGATTTATTGATCACCAACATAATTGAACCAGCGATTAATAGTAGAATGAACGACAATAAATACCAGCGTCTTTTTCGACCCAGATTAGCATCTAAGAAAGGTGTAAGAATCTTAGAAAATATTGAGTGAAACTGAGTCTCTGTATGTTCTGTATTCTCAGTGAAATCAGTACTTCTATGCGGTTTATTTTTTAACACCATGTACATCATCCAAGGCGTTAAAGTAAATGCAATGATCAAGGAAATAAACATTCCCGCACTCGCATTAATAGGGATAGGACTCATGTAAGGCCCCATCAAACCCGTAACAAATGCCATGGGTAATAATGCCGCCATTACCGTGAAGGTTGCTAGAATCGTAGGACCGCCCACTTCATCAACTGCAATAGGAATCGCATCAATTAGGCTACGCTTACCTTCCTGCATGTGGCGATGAATATTTTCGACCACCACAATGGCATCATCCACCAGGATTCCGATTGAGAAAATAAGAGCAAATAACGAAACGCGATTGAGGGTAAAGCCAAAAGCCCAAGAGGCAAATAGAGTCATCGCTAAGGTCACAACAACAGCTGCACCGACCACAAGTGCTTCTTTTAATCCAATGGCGAAATAGACCAGTGCAATGACAACCAGTGTCACTAGACCCAGTTTTTCGATGAGTTTATTTGCTTTGTCATTGGCGGTTTTACCGTAATCTCGGGTTACGGTAATGTTAATGTCGTCAGGAATGTAAGTTCCTTTCAACTGTTCAATTCGTTCACTGACTGCGGTAGCAATAGATTGGGCATTAACGCCTGCCTGTTTGGCAATGGCAATGGTAATTGCTGGTCGCGCCATTCCGGCGGCTATTCCCTTATGTTGTGCCTGTGCACCGGGCTCTAACCAGACATAACTTGACGCATTATCAGCCTGTAATTTGATATCAGCCACGTCACGTAAAAATACTGGAGCGCCGTTACTCATACCCACAACCAATGATGACACTTCCTCCGGTCGGGTTAAAAAGACACCGGCTTGGATTTCAATATCATGATTATTTTTAATGATACTGCCTGCGTTGCTTGAATAGTTTGCAGCCTGTAATGCATTTCTTAAGTCTGAAATGGCTATATTATTAGCAGACATTTTCTGAGGATCGAGGACAACATGTACTACTCTGTCGGGCGCTCCTATGGTGTAGATTTCATTGGTCCCTTGAATGCGTTTAAGCTCAACCTCAATGGCATGGGCTACCTGAGCCAATTCATGGGCACTTTTATTAATATCACTACTGGTGAGTGTGAGCGTCACAACGGGCACCTCGTCAATCCCTTTGGGCTTGATGATGGGTTGTCCCACTCCGACGTTAGGCGCCATATAATCGAGATGTGAATAAAGTTTGTTATAGAGTCTTAACAGTGCGTCGGTTCTATCTTCACCGACGATGAATTGAACAGAAAAGAC
>JAUUZN010000002.1 GCA_030589945.1 Gammaproteobacteria bacterium
AATGCTCATGTACTCATCGTACACTCCGCTTTTTCATCGGCTTTGCCTTGTTCTTTGACTTCTCGCTATCCGTGTAAAGGTCTCAAATAGAGCTAATTTAAATGCGTATCGTAATAACACCAGGTGAACCCGCAGGAATTGGACCTGATCTTATTATTCAATATGTGCAACATGCACAAGCACATGAGCTCATTTGTATCGCCGATCCTATTATGCTGCAAGCGCGGGCAAAAAAATTGGGCTTGTGCAGAATCATTGTCACCACCCAAACCTTTTGTGAAAAAGAGTTGTTTACCTAACTGAGCTACAGAACCATCTATAGATGGGAGTGTTCTACCTGTCGTTGGGTCACCTGTCATTCCTGTACTTGTAGCGAGACTTAACAAGACCTCCGCTGTTGTAGGAATTTCAGGTTCTACAATTAAAGGGTCATCATCGCTACAGGATGATATAAATAAACTTAAGGGTATTAATATACTTAGGGTTAAGGTGTTTCTATTATTCATATTGCCAACTTATTAAATTAGAATTGTCTAATATAATGAGTTGTGTAATTATTGTGTACAATGTGACGAAGTGTCGCAGGTCAATCGGTGTTCCATTGCCTTCATCCGTTTGCCTTCCTTTCAGTTTCTCAATGCTTGTTCTTAATCAAAAATAATAAAAATTAAAATCAGTGCATCCAAACCCCTATCGAGATGCATCTATATAACTAAGATGTAATAATACATTGGTAAATATAGGCATAAATGGAGAACAATATGAGTGAGTTCATGATACCAATTTCAATGTTTGCAATGATTTTAGGGATAGTTTGGGTTATTTCAGCATCCAAGGCAAAATCTAAGATAGAAATTCAACATACAATTCAGGCGGCTATTGGTAACAATACTGAGTTAACGCCTGAAGTGATTAAAGCTCTGGGTGCAAACCCTGCAAAGCCATATGCAGACTTACGTGCAGGTGTTGTATTGATTGCGGTTGCTTTAGGTTTTGTTATATTAGGCTATAACATAAGTAATGTAGAGGGAAATAAAGAAGTAATGTCTATTATGACGGGCGTTGCAGCATTTCCTGGCTTAATTGGCTTGGCTCTAATTGCTATGCACTTTTTCCTGAAAGGCAAAAAAGACGGTACTGAGTAACTTTTGGAATCAACGGATCATGAATTGGTGGCGCTAGTCGTCGCCATGGGCGATAAAAAAGCATATGGCGTGTTGGTGCATCGCTATCAGACCTTAATAAGAGGTCTGCTTATGCGAATGACGTCAAATGCAGCTCTGGCTGATGATCTGTCACAGGCTACGTTCATCCATGCTCATAAGAAGATAGGCACCTACACGGGAAAGGGCAGCTTTAAAGGATGGCTATGCCGCATCGCACATAATGAATTTTTACAGGCGAGACGCAAGAAAAAAGCTGCTGATGCTGTATTGGAGAAGTATCGAGAACATCAGGATATACAACCACAAGCAAGTCACTGGGATGTTGGCGATACTATGGATTTAGACTTGGCACTATCAAGGCTAAAGGAGCCAGAACGGGTTGCTATCATCATGTGTTATTCAGGTGGTTTAAGCCATAGTGAAGCATCTGATGCAATGGGACTGCCTGTTGGTACTATCAAGTCACACATTAACCGTGGCAAGAAAAAGTTAAGAGAATTGCTGGAAGAGCAGGAGGTAGTAACAGTATGAATATGGAAGAAGAGCTTGATATGAAACTACAAAATGCTTTTGCCCACGCAAATGCTCAAGTACTCCCAAGTGAAGAATTTGTGAATAAAGTCATGGAAGATATACAGGTTAAAAGCCATAAAAGAACAGTTATTCTCGGTGGTGCTGCGACAACAGGTTCTGCGATTACTGCGGATCAGCTTTCCGGTTTGATTGAGAATGTTCATTTCACTAATCCTATATTAGCGCAGGGTTTTGAAATGCTGGGACCGGATGTCTTAATCACTGTCGCATTCGTGCTTATGGCCAGTGTTGTTGCATTTGTATTGCCAAACCGTTCGTTCTAGTTGATTGACAGCTAAGCATGGTGCACGGTTTAATAGACCGCTACAAAATAATTTAGGTAGGTAAACGATGAGTCTTAAAAAATACACTGGCAGCTGTCTTTGTGGCGATGTTAAATATGAGGTAGAAGCTGAGGCTGAGAGTTTTTATTTATGTCATTGTCAACAATGCAGAAAACTAACCGGTTCAGCCATGGCAAGTAATATTCAGCTAGCGCCTGCAGATGTAAATTGGCTCTGTGGTGAGTCACAAATCAAACGCTTCGACCAGCCTGGAGACAGAACATTTACAAAGGTGTTCTGTTCTAATTGTGGTTCTGCTTTACCTTATATTAATAAAAGTGGGAATTCTTTGGTTATCCCAGCCGGTTCTCTGGATCATCAGATAGATATTGCACCAGAGGTGAATATATTTTGGGAAGATAAAGCTGAATGGTTAGAACTTGGTATAGAAGCACGAAAGTGCGATGGTTTTGATGAATAGATTGATTTTAATGTTAGTACCTAAGTAAATAATAAACATTTCATAAATTACTGTCAGGCATATTTTAAGTCACTTTTAATCGGTTCTAGAATGAAGAGGGCACACATAAGTAAACCTATGTGTGCCCTCGACTTATGACTAACTAAACAGCTTAAAATTCGTACGAAATAGTCGCACCAAATGTTTGTGGCTGATTAGGATAGACTGTAATGCTTCCAGCTTGTATTGGTGTTGGAAAACCTGACATAAAGTATTCATCATCGTTTAGATTTCTGACCCAAAGTTGAATGCTGACATCATTGTTGAAAGTCACACCAGCACTGGCATTAAGGGTACTCACTTCACGTGTTAAATCATCGGGTAGGTTTGCAACCAGTAAAGCTTCACTCTCATAGATGTAGTCTGAGCGGATATATCCGTATGCGCCACTATCAAACTCGAAATCATACATAATACCAGCAACGATACTCGTTTCATGGACTCCAGCAGGTTTCTTACCGGTTAAATCAATTGGACCAGAAGGACCTTGTGCACCCGCAAATGAATCGTAGATAGGGTCAAGGAACGTACCTGCTAAAGTTAGCGTCCAGTTATCGTTTGGTCTAAAGACTGAATCAAACTCTACGCCAGTAGTACTTTGTTGACCAGCATTTGCAAGAACAAAACCGGTTCCAATAAAGATGGAAGATTGAAATTCTTCAATGGTCTGGTCAAAGTATGTGATATTAAAAGCACCTTTTTCGAATCGTGTTTTCATACCTAACTCATAAACAGTAGCTTCTTCAGGAGCAGCACTTCTTGTTCCATAACGTTGATCGCCTCGAGCAAGGCCAGCTGCTATCAATGCAGTTTGATCGGTCATGAAGGGAAGTGTATCGCGAGATAAGTTCCAAGACGTAGCTTTAAATCCAGTCGCTGCTGTGGCAAAGATATTAACATTCTCATTAACTTCATAAGCTAAGCGTACAGTCCATGTGGTTGCACTATCTGAGCTCTTGCCATCTTCCACAGAGTTAGGAAAATCTAACATGGGTGGTAAAAACTGGAAGCTTTGTAAAATTGGAACAGCTGGTGCGAGTGATGGAATGAATCCAATAGGAACACCAAATAGAGTAAGGTCATTGGTTAGGTCTATTGCAGAAAGCGCATCGGTATTCGTTTGAGTGACCGTTAAGTCTTTCTCGTCATTGGTATAACTCATACCAAAGGTAGCTGTGAATTCATCTGAAATATGATAATCAAAGGTAGCGAATATTGAATAAGCTTTATTATCTTGCGTGTAGGCAGTATTAACACTGGTATCTGATGAAAAGAACGAACCAGGAGCAAGACCATATACGCCCTCAACACCAGCAAGTAGTCCAGGTGCTCCACCAGCCGCCAATAAGACGTCAAAGAAACTTCTGATATTGTCACCAAAGAACAGGGTATCATCGGTCGTTACATCTTCTTGGAAGATAAAGGCGCCTACCATCCAATCTAATTTGCGTTTACCTGTTGATGTTAATCGGAACTCTTGAGTAAACGTTTCAATTTTGACATTCGCAGACTCGTTAATGACATCTAACGATGAAAAATCAACGTCATTATCAAAACCTGATTCATTGGTACGCATCGCTGTAATTGAGACAAAAGTGAATCCATCAAAATTAATGTCGGCCTGTAAAGAAAACCCACTATCTTCAACTTTATTAGTAGGATCACTATTAAGAGCAGACTCATAAGAAAAAGGCGTTGTGTCACTAGTGACCTGTCCACCTAATAATTGAGTGATTGGAGCAGTGGGGCCATTAATAAAGCTTGAGACGGTACAACAAACTTCATCAATTTCACTCATATCAGCGATTAAGCGTAAGGTAACATCGGCTGTAGGTTCAAAGAGCATTTGTCCACGAACGTTCCAACGATCTCGCGTATTCAAATCGCCAAGTCCTACGATACTTTCTGTATAGCCATCACGAGTATTTAAACCAGCAGAGAGACTAAAGGCTGTAGTATCATTAATCTCATTAGTGATATAACCTTTAAACACCTGTTGGTTATAATTTCCGAACCCTGCTTCAAACTTTCCCTCAAAATCATGAGATGGTGTTTTAGTCCGTACGTTGATAACACCTGCTGAAGCATTCTTACCGAATAATGTGCTCTGTGGTCCACTTAATATTTCTATCTGATCAAGCCTCGGCAAATCACCGATTTGAGAAGCTGAGCGAGAACGGTATACGCCATCAATAAAAACACCCACTGAAGGTTCTATGCCGGTGTTGTTTGAACCGTTACCGAAACCACGAAGTGTGAAACTTGTGTTAACAGAGCGTTGTAGAGGTGTAACTCTCAGTGTTGGAACAATTGCTTGAAGGTCATAGATGTCTAGAATCTTAGTCCGCTCTATAGCTTCTTCACCTACCACTGTAATAGCAATGGGTGATTGTTGTAATCCTTGCTGTCGTTTAGAGGCGGTTACGATGATCACATCGTCATCGACGGCTTCATCACCTTCAGCTGCATATAATTGTTGATTGGTTGGTATCAGTGTAGCTAGGGCTGCTATGCTAAAAATCTTTAGAACTCGCATGGGTCATTCCTCGTTGATTTGTATCATTTATTTTTGGTTTGGCGGTAATTTTAAATTACATAAATCATTCATGATGATTCTTATTATTATTTATTTTTATACAGGCCGTTCATTTCTAATACAGTAGTTCTGTTAACCCCATTGATGGGTAGTCGCACTATAAATGTACAGCTGAAACAGAACTCTAATTCAGTTTTATAAAAATATCAACTTTATGGCGATAGTTAACAAGCTTTGGGTCATTGAATTATAGGTGTTTTAAGGGATTTTCTGAACCTTTTGAACTCAGATATAAGCCAATATTATTAAAATAATTCTAAATAACATCTTTTTATTTGTAATTTCTGCACAAAGTAAAAAATTCAAACTATAGTATCCTTATAGGGCTGTAATTCAATAGATTTGAATTGCTATCGATAAGGATATCAGTTATAAGATTATCCTAATAAAAACGAATATAAATTTATAATTTAAAAGATGAGACCAACAAGGCTGTAGTCTCAAAAATCAAACGTTATAAAAATTAAACAATTGATAAATATTGATTAGATAGGGATGTATTAATGCGCGGTGAAGTAGACATTCAGCAGAGTTCTTCCGAGTTACCCAACCTACTTATTATTGATGACTCTGAATCATTGGTTATTTTTATTACTGAGTTATTTTCTGAAGATTTTTATTGCCAAAGTGCATCTGATGGTCAGGAAGGCATACAAAAAGCAGAACGTCTGTTACCAGATATTATCCTGTGCGATGTAAAAATGCCAAAAATTTCAGGGCTAGACGTAGTCAGGACTCTCAAAAATAATCCAAAAACAAGATTTATTCCTATTATCCTTCTCAGTGGTTATAACACGCGTGAAAACCGTCTTGAAGGGTTAAGAGCGATGGCGGATGATTTTCTACCCAAACCGTTCGATTATGAAGAACTGCGTATTAAGATGACAAATCTTCTACAAATACGTAAAGAACTTCAGACGAATGATAATGAAGATTTCTTAAATATTGAACTTGGATTGGATGCAAATAATTACAGCAGTGACCATCGTCACTTTATCGAACTGATGTTAGGTTGTTTTATAGCAAAATATTCTGATCGAAAACTCAATGTAAATCTCATCGCCGAACATATGAACATCAGTATTCGCCAATTACAAAGAAAAATAAAGGCAATTACCGGGTTATCCCCGATGGATTTATTAAGAATTTATCGCCTGAGGCAGTCATCGCAATTGTTACTCAGACATAAGAGTATCGCAGAAGTTGCTGAAGCCTGTGGTTTTCGTTCTCCAAACTATTTTTGTACCTGTTTTAAAGATTATTTCAATATTACCCCTAGTTATCATCAGCGTAATCATTAGAAAAAAGTTCCACGTTATACCTTTATATTTTGTTTCTCTAATATTTGATCTAGATCAATACTATTTTCTTCTGTATAACTATGATCGCGATTACCTCTAGGGTTAGAGAATCACAACAACTCCACATCAGACTAGTGCTTGTAATTTGCCTATTAGTTTGAACTATTTACTTAATATTTATTGAAGAAGGTTAGAGCTCTCTATGGATACCAATCAATATAATTATAAAGTTGTCAAACAGTTTGCATTTATGACCGTAATTTGGGGCATAGTGGGCATGCTGGTTGGCGTAATCATAGCTACTCAGTTAATTTGGCCAGATTTCTTGAGAGATATTCCCTGGCTAAGTTATGGTCGATTGAGACCTTTACATACCAATGCAGTAATTTTTGCATTTGGCGGCAGTGGATTGTTTGCAACTGCTTACTATGTTGTGCAACGAACCTGCCATGTACAATTATTCATGCCTCGTCTAGCGGCCTTTACCTTCTGGGGATGGCAATTGGTAATTGTTCTTGCAGCAATTACACTGCCTCTTGGTTTGACCACTTCTAAAGAATATGCAGAACTTGAATGGCCAATTGATATCTTAATTACGGTCGTTTGGGTCTCCTTTGCAATTGTTTATTTTGGCACCATTGTAAAACGTAAGACATCGCATATTTATGTAGCCAATTGGTTTTATGGTGCATTCATCTTAACCATTGCAGTTTTACATTTGGTCAATAGCGCTGCAGTTCCCGTAACATTCTTTAAATCTTACTCAGCATACGCTGGCGCCATTGATGCGATGGTGCAGTGGTGGTACGGACATAATGCAGTTGGATTCTTCCTAACGGCTGGTTTCCTTGGCATGATGTATTATTTTGTCCCTGTACAGTCTGGACAACCCGTTTACTCATACCGTCTTTCAGTAGTTCACTTTTGGGCATTGATTGCAATTTATATGTGGGCAGGTCCTCATCACCTTCATTACACTTCACTACCGGATTGGGCCCAATCCATTGGTATGGTGTTTTCTTTGATTTTGTTAGCTCCATCTTGGGGTGGCATGATCAATGGTATGATGACCATGTCGGGTGCTTGGCATAAGCTTCGCCACGATCCCATATTACAATTTATGATTGTATCCTTATCGTTTTACGGTATGTCTACTTTTGAAGGTCCTATGATGGCCATCAAAACCGTCAATGCATTATCTCATTATACAGACTGGACCATTGGTCACGTTCATTCAGGCGCATTAGGCTGGGTGGCGATGGTGACCATCGGTACACTTTATTCTCTATTTCCTCGACTCTATGGAAAGACAGAAATGTTCAGCGTGCCATTAATCCGAGTGCATTTTTGGTTAGCAACTGTCGGTGTGGTTCTTTATATCACCGCCATGTGGATTGCCGGAGTGATGCAAGGGCTGATGTGGCGTGCGGTGAATGATGATGGAACTTTAACCTATAGTTTCGTTGAGTCATTGGAAGCGACAATGCCTTATTATGGTGTTCGTTTGCTCGGAGGAACTATCTTCCTAATTGGTATGTTTTTTATGCTCTACAACGTTATTAAGACGATTCAGGGTCCCGATACCGCTGATCGTACAATACCTGCACCTGGTTAATTAAGGAGATACTCATGAGTCATGAAACAATTGAAAAAAATGTAGGCTTAATGGCAATCCTTATTGTTGTTGCCATTAGTTGGGGGGGATTAGCTGAAATCGTCCCGCTATTCTTTATCTCCGAAACAACTGAACCCGTTGAAGGATTAAAACCTTATCCAGCTCTAGAACTAGAAGGTCGTGATATCTACATCCGTGAAGGTTGTCATGTGTGTCACACACAGATGATTCGCCCCTTACGTGCTGAGACTGAGCGATATGGACACTATACGGTCGCAGGTGAGGATGTTTATGAGCATCCATTCCTTTGGGGCTCTAAACGAACTGGGCCTGACTTATCAAGAATTGGCAATCGCTACAGTGATGATTGGCACAGAGTTCATTTGAATGACCCTCGTGATGTTGTGCCTGAGTCTAACATGCCAGCCTATACCTGGTTGAACGGTGCTGTTCTTGATGGTGTTGATACTCCGAAAAAATTGGAAGCTTTAAAATTTTTAGGAGTTCCATACACTGATGAAGACATTGCAAATGCCACAGACGCTGTTAAAGGAAAAACTGAGATGGATGCAATTGTCGCCTATCTTCAGGGTCTTGGTAAAGAAATGAAGAATCGATAAGCCAATGGATATTAATGTATTCAGAGGCATAACAACCTTAATTTTGTTAATCATCTTTATTGGCTTCATCTTTTGGGCATTTAGTAAAAACAGGAAAAAATCTTTTTCTGAAGCTGAATTAATGCCCTTTGATGACGAGCAAATAAAACAAATTAAAAAGCAACGTGAGGACAGCAATCATGAGTGATTTCTGGAGTTGGTACATCATAATTTTAGTTGTAATTAATATTGTCGCTATCTGGGGATTGTTACATTTTACCCGTGAGCTAGACGTTACTCCTGAAGAAGACGGCACAACAGGGCATGCGTACGATGGTATTAAAGAATATAATAATCCACTGCCCAGATGGTGGTTGTATATGTTTTATATCACCATAATTTATTCAGTGGTTTACCTCATTGTTTATCCTGGCATGGGAAATTATGCAGGGACCTTTGGTTGGAGTTCTGCCGGCCAACATCAGGAACAGGTCGATGATGCGAACGCTAAATTTGGTCCTATTTTTGAGAAGTACGCGAAAATTGAAGTTGAAGAGTTAGTCAAAGAGAAAAAGGCCGTTGTAATGGGTCAAAGAATCTTCGCCAACACCTGCTTCGCCTGTCATGGTTCTGACGCTCGTGGTGCACCGGGATATCCAAACTTAACAGATTCTGGATGGCTTTATGGTTCAACACCCGATGATATTAAAATGAGTATCACCAACGGTCGAACTGGCGTAATGCCTCCTATGGGTGCAGCACTCGGTGAAGATGGACTTAAAGATGTCGTTGCCTACGTGCTCACATTGTCTGGTAGAGAGTCGCCAACGGGTGATGCTGAAGCTGGCAAAGCAAAGTTTGTAATTTGCTCAGCCTGTCACGGTGCTGAAGGTAAGGGAAATCCTTTAATGGGTGCGCCTGATCTAACCGATTCGGTATGGCTTTACGGTGGTTCTCCCATGTTAATTGCTAAAACAGTCACTGAAGGAAGAATGGGTGTAATGCCTGCTCATAGAGATATTTTAACGGCAGAGCAGATCCATTTGGTCACTGCCTATATCTATTCCTTGACCAATCAATAAGTGTTAAGATTATATTAATAGTTACTAATGTAAGCAGCTAACATGACTGACCCTAAAAAGGCTTCGTCGGATGCATTAAAAATAGAGCATCCGACTAGTCTCTACGCAAAATCTCCCACGGTTTACGTTAAGAAAAGTGAAGGTTACTTTGCTAACCTTCGCCTTATCTCAGCCTGGATACTGCTCGGTCTATATTATGGTTTTCCTTGGATAAATTGGAATGGTACTCAAGCGGTACTGCTCGATCTACCAGCGCGTAAATTTCACTATTTTGGCATCACTCTGTGGCCACAGGATTTTATTTATCTATCTTGGCTGCTCATTATTGCCGCCATGACCCTGTTCTTTTTTACCTCATTAGCGGGTCGTCTCTGGTGTGGCTATGCTTGTCCTCAGACTGTATGGACAAAGACATTTTTATTTATAGAGCGCATCATTGAAGGTAATCGAAACAAGCGAATGAAGCTTGATAAATCGCCATTATCTGCACGTAAAATTCGTATTAAAGCCTTTAAGCATTTCAGTTGGCTAACGTTTGCATTATTTACAGGATTTACCTTTGTAGGTTACTTCTCTCCCATTAGAGAAATGGTGACACAAATTCCTGATCTATCTTTTGGGGGTTGGGAGTCATTTTGGATCATATTTTATTCACTAGCGACATACGGTAACGCTGGCTGGCTTAAAGAGCAGGTGTGTATCTATATGTGCCCCTATGCACGATTCCAAAGTGCTATGTTTGATGTGAATACTCTCATTATTGCCTATGATCCCAATCGAGGAGAGTCTCGAGGATCGCGAAAAATCAAAGACAAGGACTATAAAGAGCAGGGCCTTGGTGATTGTATTGATTGTGAACAATGTGTCCATGTATGTCCGACAGGCATTGATATAAGAGACGGTTTACAATACGAATGTATTGCCTGTGCAGCCTGTATTGATACCTGTGATTCAGTCATGGAAAAGATGGATTATCCTAAGGGATTAATTCGTTATACCACAGACAATGAAAACGATGGTAAAGAAACCAGTGTATTCAGACTGAAGACAGCTGTTTATGCTGTTGTTCTCATTGGTTTATTTGTGTCTTTTGTTATTTCGTTGAATAACAGAATACCCTTTGAAGTTGATATTATCCGTGACCGAAGTACGCTTTATACCAATACGCTTGAGGGTTTGGTTGAGAATGTTTACAGCATTAAAATGCTTAACATGTCGCAAAAGGACATGAACTATCATATTGAAATTTCGGGTCTTGATTCAATTATCCTATTGGGTGATTCAGATGTATTTGTGAAGGCTGGAGAAGTCGTAACGGTGCCAGTTCGTTTACAGGTTGACCCTGGACAACTTAAATCGAGCAGTACCACAATCTACTTTAAAGCCCATTCTATTGAAGACCCTACAATCGTTGCAGATTCTGAAAGTCGATTCCTAGGTCCGGTGAGCAGATAAAATATGGTTAAATCAACATTGATTAATGGAGTCCCTGAGCATCTTGTACCCTGGTACAAACAGTTTTGGCCTTGGTTTATTATTTCATTACCAGCAACTGTAGTTGTTGCGGGACTAGTCACCGTATATATCGCTTTTGATAATGCCGATAGTCTGGTTGCAGATGATTATTACAAACAAGGGTTAGCAATAAATGGCAATATTAAAATGCAAACCAATGCATCGACCTATGGTTATGCAGCATTATTGAAAAGAATGCCTGACAATCGATTATTTCTTAAGTTTGACAATGCAACGCCAGATACCGAAACTCTGAGTTTGAAATGGGTGCATCCGGGTGATAGTGAGAAAGATTTTGTGATGATTTTGAACCGTCAATTGGATGGGAGTTTTCAAAATAAAAGTGAAAATGATTTTTCAGGTCGCTGGTACTTGCAACTATCAGCAGATAGCGATTGGCTGATTAAATCTGAAATTAGTTCTGGGATCACGACCGTACATCTTACGCCGCGCATAAATTAGTAGGCCAATATGGCCGATTCTTCAAATCATTGTTTTCACTGCGGACTTCCTAACACTGCTACTGCTGATGCAAAATCAAAATATCCTGTAGTGGTGAATGATGAAACTGAGTATGTCTGCTGTCCGGGCTGTCAGGCAGTCTGTGAGTCGATAATCAGCCTCGGGTTATCTGATTATTACCAATTCCGTGAAAACCTACCTGATGTGTCTCCCAAAGAGCTCGAAGCAGATCTCGAACAACTTGAATTTTATGATCATCAAAAGGTTCTGAGCAAATACACGTCATTAGACGATGAGCAAAATCAAAGCATCGCACTAATGATTCAAGGGATAGTCTGTTCAGCCTGTACTTGGTTAATTGAATCTCGTATTAGCAAGATGCCTGGGATCAAAATAATCTCAGTAAATCAAACGACAAGTCGTGCATTGGTGAGTTGGGATCCAGAAATTGTAAAACTGAGTGAGATTCTTAAATCAATCAATCTACTGGGTTATCAGGCACAACCCTATGATCAAAAAATTAAAGAGCAACAACTCATTGATGAAAATAAACGGGCTCTTAAAAAGCTAGCCGTTGCCGGTCTAGGTATGATGCAAGTGATGATGTATAGCCTAGGGTTTTATTTGGACACGGGTTCAGAGATGAGTCACTCAACGGCAACCATATTGCGTTGGACGAGTTTACTGATATCAGCTCCTGTAGTTTTTTATTCCGCGAGTTCATTTTATATCTCAGCATTTAAAGCGTTAAAAAATAAAGCAGTGAACATGGATGTGCCAGTGACCATTGCGATTTTTTCAGCCTGGGGAGCAAGCCTCTATACAACATTGATGGGACAGGGCGAGGTCTATTTTGATTCAGTGAGTATGTTTGTTTTCTTCCTACTCACGGGTCGATATTTGCAGATGAAAGCCATTCATCGTGCAAGCCGTGTATTGGAATTTAAACTCAAGTCTAAACCAGAAACAGCGTTACGTATTTCTGAGAATGTTGAAAAAAGAGTCATTCAAGAAAGAGTGTTACTTGATGATGTGTTGGTCGATGATCATCTGTTGATTAAACCGGGTCAGCAAATTCCCTGTGACGGTATCGTCATTAAGGGTGAGACCTCGGTTGATGAGTCTTTATTAACCGGTGAGTCCATGCCCTTGCATCGTAAGATTGGGGATAATGTGGCTGCGGGTTCAATTAATAAAGGTGATGCTATCACAATTGCGGTCACTAAAATTGCTGAGGATTCTACTCTTAACGGTATTATCAAATTAATGCAAAGAGCGCAGCAGGATAAACCCGATATTCAATTGTTCGCGGATAAAATTGCCAGTTATTTTGTGACCATGGTGCTTGTGGTCGCCCTAAGTACTGGGTTGTTTTGGTTGCAACAGGATAGTCATCAGGCGTTTAATGCGGTTTTGGCTGTGCTGGTCGTCACCTGTCCTTGTGCCTTATCTCTTGCGACACCCGTAGCGATTACCACCGCACTGGGTCGACTGACGAGCATGTCATTAATACTGAACCGTACTAAGGTCATGAGTTCATTGAGTGAGTTGACCGATGTTGTTTTTGATAAGACCGGTACACTGACAACCGGTGGGTTTAGTGTCAGTGAATTAGACAACCGCTCTGAGATTTTTGATTCGGAAGTACTCTATATTATTTCTCTCATAGAAAGTGAATCCGAACATCCCATTGCAACAGCATTTCAAAACAATGATACGAGTACAATTGTTCAGGAGTACGCAAAAAAGTATCAACTTGATGAAACATCATTGATTTCTTCGAAAGGTATTGAGGCTATAATCTCTGGGGAAAGGTGGATGATTGGGAATTCAAGTATTCTTAGCAATGAAACAATTTATTCAGCAGATGAAAAACTCCCTGCTGGTCAGTTAGCGCTCTATTTGCTGCAAGATGAACAATGTATAGCGAAGGTGATTGTCAAAACTGAAATTAGAAAAGATGCTGCAACAACAATCGAGCAACTTAAATCGATGGGCATAAAAGTTCATCTGCTAAGTGGTGATCAACAAAGCAATGTGCAACAGACTGCTGATGAGTTAGCTATTGATACGTTTTATGGCGAGCAAACACCCGAACAAAAACTAGCGTACATTAATGCACTAACATCAAAGGGGTTGAATGTAGCCATGGTGGGAGATGGTGTCAATGACAGTCCTGCAATGGCAGCATCACTGGTGTCCTTTGCCATTGCTAAATCAACTGACATCACCAAGACCAGCGCAGATATTGTTATGCTCTCTGATCAGTTGAGTTCTATCTTAGATGCCATTAGACTTTCAAAATCTACTCGCAGGATTATTAAACAAAACCTACTTTGGGCCCTGTCTTATAATGTCTTGGCAATCCCACTTGCAGTCTCGGGTTTTATTACACCTTGGATTGCTGCTGCGGGTATGTCGTTGAGTTCTTTGGTGGTGGTTTTTAATGCATTAAGATTAAATCGGAGGATCACTTGAGCATCTTATTTTTACTCATTCCATTGGCGATAATATTTTTAATCATGGCTGTTGCATTCTTCTTTTGGGCCATTAAACGTGGTCAGTATGACGATATGCAGTCTCAGGCTTTGCGCGTGGTGATTGATGATCATCAGAGTATGAAGGTGGCTGCTGATAATAAAACACAGCTTGAGAATGATGAGCAATTGGATGCTGATTCTGACAAAAGCGCGGATAAGGACTAGGAACAAACATGGGTATTGATCCTGTACTTCTATCAACATTAACGGCTGCCTTCGTTGCAGGTCTTGTGGGTAGTCTGCACTGTGTTGGAATGTGTGGAGGCATTGCCTCTGCCTTGGGGATGAGCCAAAAACGCGCGGAAACATCAATCCCACCAGCACATTTTGCAATTCTCTATCAAATTGGGAGAATCAGTAGCTATGCAGTTGCTGGAATGATAGCGGGCTCATTGGGAGAGGTGATCACACAGTCAGAATGGTTAAAGGATATTTCACTTTATCTGAGACTGTTTTTTGCACTGTTCATCATTGGTCTTGGACTTTTTATTGCGGGTTGGTTTCCAGCTTTTTCTATCATTGAGAGAATGGGATTACCTCTATGGAAAAAAATATCTCCCTTATCAAAAAAATTAATACCCGTAACAAAATATCCTCAAGCCTATGCACTCGGATTTCTTTGGGGTTGGCTGCCCTGTGGTTTGACCTATAGTATTTTACTCTGGTCGGTATCTTCGGCTTCTAGTTTAAATGGGGGGCTTATCATGCTTACTTTTGGGTTAGGAACAATACCGGCGATGTTTTCAGTCACGCTTGGGGCGGGTAAAATATCTAAACTTGTACGTTATCCTTGGGTAAGAAAGATTGCGGGAATGGTACTCATTATCGCGGGTGTCTTTGTTGTGCTGGGTACCGTCAAAATGGCATCACATGATCCAGCGACTCATGAACAAATGAACGCGGATGCTGTTTTGCGAAAAGATTAGATGATGAAAATACGAGGATAATCATCGTTGTAAATATGTTATAAAAATGTCTGAAATTGCGGTTGATAATACTCACTCAAATCAACAAGCATCCGAGCGGTGGCTCCCCAAATCATCTGATCACGCCATTGAATCTTATAATATTCACGATCTTCACCCTGATAATAGATGCTTTCTTTGTGATGATTAATGCTGTCGCAAACAAAACTAAGGGGAGCACTAAAGACTTCATCAACCTCATCCTCAGCAATGGTCATGGGAGGTAAAGTTTCGAGTAGCGCAATATAAGGAAAGATTCTAAATCCAGTTAAAGTAGGGCGCTGCTTTAGTTGGCCGATAATCTTATAATGGTTAGCACTAATTCCAATCTCTTCATAAGTTTCACGAATTGCGGTTGCAAGCAAGTGCTCATCCGACACATCAAAGCGACCTCCAGGAAAACTCACCTGGCCAGCATGGTGATTTAGGTGTGAAGCGCGTTTAGTAAAAATAATTTGCCACTCATTATCCGTCTTGTGTAATAACAATAAAACGGCCGATGCCTTTAAGTCATCATCCCATTTTCTTAGTGGTGGTGAAGGAATTGGACTTGATAGTTGCACTAGAGAGCTAAACGGATAATCAATCCTCGCATCATTCTCAGTTTTAGATCGTCTCTTAAGTACAGGAAGAATACGACTGACTTTATCAAAGGTTTCTTGGTATTCATCGTCGGCAATAGATTCTTGAACAATGCCACCACCTGCCCAACAGTAGATCTTATCTTCCTTACGAACCAACGTTCGAATACTAATGTTGCAATCCATTTGACCTCTAAAATCGATATAACCAATAGAACCACAATAGTAGCTGCGTCTATTAGGCTCAAGTTCATCAATGATATTCATTGCTCTAATTTTTGGAGTACCAGTAATCGAGCCTCCGGGAAAGCAATTTGCTAACAAAGAGAAAGCGTCTTCGCTATCTTCGATTGTTCCAATAATAGTACTGACGAGATGATGAACAGATTCGAAGGATTCAATTTTAAACAGTTCTGGAACCTTTATTGAACCTGGGATGCAGGTTCGACCTAGATCATTTCTCATTAAGTCGACTATCATTAAATTTTCGGCCTGATCTTTTTTAGAGTGAGAAAGTTCAGACCTTAGTCGCTGATCTTCTTGCTCAGTCATTCCTCTGGGTCTAGTGCCTTTAATGGGCTTTGTCTGAACGAGGGAATCTTTGAGACTGATAAAACGTTCAGGAGAAAGACTCAAAATAGTTGCGTCACCACAGTTTACGTAGGCAGAGAAGGGTGCCTTATTTACTTTAGCTAATTGCTGATAGGCTGACCAACTGCTACCGATACATTGGGCATTAAAGCGCTGCGCTAAATTCACTTGATAACAGTCACCTGCACGGATGTAATCTTTGATTCTTTGGAATGAATTTTTATATTCGTCTTTGGTAAAGTTTGAACACCAGTCAGATGTTAAATAGAAGTCCTCGGTAAAGTATTCTAATTCTTGTTGCTCGAGTAAGGCGCATATTTGTTGGTTAAATTTTTCGTAAAGAGGTCTTTTAGAATTTTGGCTGAGGATGAGATAACTTTGCTCATTATTCCTATCAATGACTAAAATGCAGCCGTAAATTCCTGCATAAAAATCAGACAATCCCAAGTCATCTTTAGACTCATGAGGCAGCATTTCATAGTAGCGGCCTAGATCATAAGCAAATGCGAATAAAAGCCCACCCAGACAGGGAAGGTTATTAAGTTCTTCAGGAATCTCACAGGTTTCAACGTTATAAGAGGCGAACTGCTCGCGTAAGTGCCCTAGTGGATCGCTGACACTATCAGAAATGTTATGGTACTGGGCAATGGGCTCAACACCAATAATATCAAATGCATTCTCAGAGCACTCTTGTAAACTACTGTCTAGCAGTATAGAACCTTGATTATTTGCATAGAGCGAAAATAGCGCATCTCTTTGCTCTAGACTCAATAATGGATATTGTTGATATTCTATGGGCATGCTTTAAACTCATGTCTCTTGTTGTGAAAAAATAAGGTGCCAAAATAAGGCGGCAAGATTAGCACAAATAAAAAATTTGAGTTAAAAATTCAAAAAATCGGGTTTGTGGTGAATCTGTCTGTCATATCATTCAATTCATCTTGTCGGGCTTTAAATTGTAAAAATAAGCGCTATTATAGCGCCATAGACATCATGATGCTTGAGTGACTCATTGAAAGATGAATAATTGATACTCAGTGGCATCAAATGGAGAATTATGAATTATAAGTTAATAGCGGTTCTGGTACTGATGCAATACACCATTGTTTCAGGGATTGTTCAGGCTGGAGATAAATTCCCAATTGCAGATATTGCAAGCAAGGTTAACCCGTTAAATCTTGGTTCTAAAATTCCCAACGTGGGTTTATGGACGGGCTATGGAGACCCTGTACATCTTCGAAAAATAACCTATAAAAAACCTTCGGTTATTTATTTTTATCAAGGCGCCTGGATGCCCATTTGTTCTAAGCAGCTGAATGAACTTAGAGACATCGCTGAAAAGCTCGATGCGATTGGCTTCCAACTCATTGGAATTAGTCCCGATTCACCTCGCCGGTTAATAAAAACTAGGAAAAAGCAGAAGCTGAATTTTATGCTACTTTCTGATTACCATCTTGATGCTGCCAGAGGGTTTGGTATTGCCTATCGACTGACTAAAAAAGAAGAGCGTTTAGCGAGGAAAAAGTATGGTGCGGACTTACGCTACATTAAGGGAGAAGAGGGGTATAACTTACCTGTGCCAGGATTTTTCATAGTAGACACCCAAGGAATAATACATTTTCAATACGTAAACCCTAACCTTAAACAACAGATGACCACCGACTTTTTGCTATCAGCAGCCCAAATGGTATCCACCTCTATCAAAACAGATTAAGGCACGTTCCCGACTACAAGGATTTTCATCGCATTGGTTCCACCATCGACGCCCATATGTTCACCCTTGGTTAGAATGACGATGTCGCCTTTTTGAACAAGGCCTCTCGATTCTAATTCTTCAACGGCTTTGCGATTGACATCTTTACGTTCAAATTGAGTGGCATCAAAGGGGACTGCTTCAACACCACGAAACAGAGCTACTTTTAGCCGTGTTGATTGGTGACGTGTCATTGCAAAGATAGAAATTCCTGAGCTTATTCTTGACATCCAAAGTGGCGTTGACCCCGATTCAGTTAAACACAGAATGGCTTTGACTCCATTAAGGTGATTTGCTGTATACATGGTGGCCATTGCTATGGCTTCATCTGTACTTTTAAAGGCTGAATCAACTCGGTGGCCTGATACCACGGAAATCTTCTGTTGCTCGGCACCCAGACAGACACGCGACATGGTTTCTACAACCTGAACGGGATACGCCCCGGTGGCTGTTTCCGCGGATAACATCACCGCGTCTGTTCCATCCAGTACTGCATTAGCAACATCAAATACTTCGGCTCTTGTGGGAACGGGAGCAGTAATCATCGATTCCATCATCTGTGTTGCTGTAATGACCAGTCGATTGAGGCAACGCGCTCTTTTAATGATGTGTTTTTGTACACCAACCAGAGCTGCATCACCAATTTCAACGCCCAAATCTCCACGCGCAACCATTACAGCATCACTAGCAATAATGACTTCATCGAGAATTTCATAGTCCATGACCAACTCAGCGCGTTCAATTTTTGCCACCATACTTGCTTGGCTACCTGCCGCGCGAGCAAGCTGAGTAGCTTCTTGCATGTCCTGGGGGCTTCTAGGAAATGAGACAGCGAGGTAATCGACACCAATTTTAGCTGCGGTAATAATATCAGCCCGATCTTTGTCAGTTAAGGCTCCAGCAGAGAGTCCACCGCCTTTACGGTTGATTCCCTTATTGTTGGATAACGGACCGCCGAGTACTACTGTGCATTCAATACGAGTACCTTCAATGGCTGTGACAGTGAGTTCAACACGACCATCATCAAGCAGAAGAATATCGTCAATGACAACATCATCGGGTAATTCTTTGTAGTCTATACCAACCTGCGTTATGTCACCGGCGTCGTTGTCTAGAGCGGCATCAAGAACAAAGGTCGCACCTTCTACAAGTTCGATAGTGCCTTCTTTAAATCGAGACACGCGGATCTTTGGCCCTTGTAAATCACCGAGAATAGCAACGTAACGACCATGCTTTTGAGCAATTTCTCTAACCATTGATGCGCGTTTGAGGTGATCTTCAGCCTCACCATGTGAAAAGTTGAGTCGAACAACATTAGCGCCAGCTAAAATCAGTTGTTCTAGAGTTTCTGGATTATCGGTCCCTGGTCCAAGTGTAGTTACAATTTTTGTACGTCTAGTCATTTGTATTCCAGTAGTCAGGTTCTGGGTTGTCTTTGAAAAGTTCGTCATCCTGTGGCAGGGGTTGTCCTGTATAGGCATGAAGAAATGCTTCACAGAGTAGTTCACTGTTTGTTGCGTGTCTAAGGTTGTTTACTTGTCGACGTGTTCTCTCGTCAGTCAATATTTTAAGTACCGTTAAAGGAATCGATACGGTTACCTTTTTAACTGAGCCACTTTTCTTGCCGTGTTCGACATAAGGGCTAATGTAATTGCCATCCCATTGATTCATTATTTCGTCCTAACAGAGAATAAGTCACCAGTGATTGTACACTTTTACAACATTAGACGTCTAGCGCCTTAGAGATATAGACGTTTAAAAGTCTATTTGGAAAACATTAGTTTGTGAATCACTTCATTACCTTCAGCGGGAGATTCGGGTATATTTCTTGATGCAATGAGAGAGCTAAAGGCAATCGCTGCGCCCAACCAAAATACCACTGAAGGACTAGTCAGCCAAATAATCCCAAACGCAGCCGGTATCACCACTGCGGCGATGTGACTGATAGTAAAACTAACGCCTGATGTGGCGGCAATATCGGCTGGATCAGCAATTTTTTGGAAGTATGTTTTGATGGCAATGGCCATAGCAAAGAAGAGATGATCGATCACATAGAGTATCGCAGCAATCTGTGCATTTTCGACTAGGGCGTAACCAGAAAAAACTAAGATTAATGCGCAATATTCAATAGTAAGGGTCGTACGTTCACCAATTTTAGCGATAAACTTACCTATTCTCGGTGCAGCATAGAGATTTATCAGATGGTTAATTAAGAACAGCAGGCTGATATCTGCAGCAGAGTAGTTAAATTTTTCCACCATCAAAAATCCAGCAAAAACCATAAAAATCTGCCGCCTAGCTCCGCTCAAAAAGATGAGTACGTAATAAAGCCAGTACTTCTGGCGCATGAATAGTTTCTTAGATTGCTCTACGGGCGTTTTAAACTTTGGGAATATTTTCATTGTCCCAATGACTAATAACAGGCCGGTTCCACCACAAATAAGGTACAGCCACTGATAGGCAATTGAAAAATATTCAATGACGATCCAAAATAATGCATAGATAATTAATGATGTGAAAGAACGCACGGCGAGTAACTTTCCCATAAACTCAGGACTATCTTTCTTGGGTATCCATTGCAGTACCAGAGATTGTTTGACCGCTTCAAAATAATGAAAACCTATAGACATTAAAAATGTAGTAGACAACAGACCAATACTGGAAGGAAAAAATCCAGTGAGTGCAACACCAATTGATAATATAGCAAGAGACACCATGGCTAGCATCTGCTCTGAGATGATTAGTAATACGAGAATAACGGTAAAGGTTAAGAAGCCTGGAATTTCACGAATACTGTGTAAAAAACCGATATCAGCACCACTATAAGCAGCTTGCTCGATAGCAAAATTGTTAATGAGAACAACCCATGTGGAAAAGGTCAGGGGTAAAATCACTGACATAATGATGAGCAGTGAGCGTTCATTGATCCAAGGTTGGGTTTTCATGCAGTTCGACAGGTTTTATCAGTAAGATGAGAGTTAATCCATTATTTCAGATATTGATGGTTTAAGCTATCTCTCTGAGCAACTTGATCTGCAGATAAATAACGAATAACTGTTACAATTAGATTAATGACATCATAAGATATGATTTCGACAAGAAGGTTATGCCATGCACCAAATTGAATATATTGAACCCGTTTATCGACCACCTAGCGAATGGAAATCTCTGATTTTACAGGTGACAAACGGCTGTTCTTGGAATCATTGTACCTTTTGTGAAATGTATCAGGGTCAACAAAAAACCTTTAACCATAAATCCATGGAACAACTGCGGCATGATCTTGATATTGCTAAACAGTCACAGATGCCAGTCAATCGAGTATTCCTTGCCGATGGTGATGCGATGACTCTTTCGGTGCGCAGACTCAAGGGTATATTGGAGCTCATCAACGAATATTTTCCAGAGGTACAGCGTATTTCATCCTATTGTTTACCGAGAAACTTAATTAATAAAACGGTTGATGAGTTGAAGGAACTCAGGGCACTCGGCTTAAAACTCGTCTATGTGGGTTGTGAGAGCGGCGATGACGAGGTGTTAGAACTGGTTAATAAGGGTGAGAACTATGAGTCGTCTTTGGCGGCATTACTAAAGATAAAGGCTGCGGGGATTAAGTCTTCTGTGATGATATTAAATGGATTAGGTGGAGAATTACTCAGTCAACAACATGCGATAAACTCAGCGCGACTAATGAACGCGTCCCAGCCTGAATATCTTTCAACATTGGTTGTGAGTTTTCCTCTGGGTGTCGACAGGTTTGAACAACGATTCCCAAAGTTTGTTGCCTTAGATCAACAACAGTTATTTAATGAAATGAGAGTATTACTTGAGTCTTTGGAATTGAATAAAACTATTTTCAGAAGCGATCATGCAAGTAATTACCTAATTCTAAAGGGTATTTTAGGACGCGATAAGTCAAAGTTGCTCGATAAGGTTAATACTGCTATCCATCAGCCACAACGAATTCATCTTAGACAAGAATCGCAACGGGGACTATAATAGTCTTCAAAGATAAATGATAAAAACAAAATATCCAACCAGGTTCGTAAAACAAGCATCGAGGTCAATAAAATGCTTCATAAATTAATAAGAATAATAAAAATGAGTTCAATGCTCATGGTCTTTTCCATGATATCTGCCTGTGCACCAATGATGGAAAACATTACTGATTACGTGCCTCCAAATTCCGAACTTGGGATGCAATGTATTGAGAAAGCTAATGTTGGACGAAATCGATGTGAAGCACAGCAGGAATCAGAGAGACTTAAGTGTGTTGATGGCGCCAGTGGTGAAGCTGAATATCGTTTTGGTGAGGCAGAAAGAACTTATTCTCATCAACTGGAAGATTATATTAATGCTGAAGAACAATTTGACTATGATTATGAACATTATCTTGAACAAAAACGTCTCATCATTCGAGACGGAGAATTAGAATATATTCAATGTTCAAAAGACGTCAATATGGATAAAATTGCACAGTTTCCAAAATGTGAAAAATTCTTGAAGACAGCAAATAAACGGGCAAAAAAATTACGTAAGCCTCGAGAACCTAGAAAACCGAGAGCGCCAAACCTAGGTAGGATCTACTCCCGGTTAGTGGCTCAATGCAATGGTCGAAACAATGGCTGCCAGCAAGCTTTTGACCAGTCTTATCGATCCTGTGGCGGCATTATTAATGTCCGGCAGGTCTGTGTGAGTAATTGTGATTAATCGATTACAGCAAAAAGGCAAGTTCGGTCTACTGTCAATACTAATACTATTTCATTGTTTACTTTCATTTTCCGTCGTTACTGCCCAGGAAAATGAGTTATCGAAAGATACTGATGCTAAGCCGGACGTTGAACGTCCCACAGAACTTACTCGCCAAATAGAAAGTACCAGAGGTCGTCTGGTCTATTTGATGTCTACAGAGCAAAGAAAAGAATTGCTTTTAGTACAGCTGCTTAATCAACTGACTAATTCTGAAGATTTAGAAGACTCGGATGAAAAGACGCAACTGGAAGCACAAATAAAGTCGTTGCGAGATGAGATAACGGTAACTCGTGAAGAGTTTGACACTACACTAACGGGTGGTATCGAGCAGATCAAACTTGAATCTGATGTGGATGAAGCCTACAACTGGCGAAATGATCTTGAAGAAATCATGAAGCCAATCTTTAGAACGATGAAAGGCGTCACTGAAAAACCACGAGAGATTGAACGTCTGAGGTCTAAAATAAACTTTCTCGGGCGAGATATAGAACTAAGCAAATCAGCTCTTGCATTTATAAATCAGCTTGAGGGTGAACAGTTATCTGACATCTTCCTGCTCCGTATCAGCACTGCAAAAGAAGCCTGGTATAGCCGACTCTATTCTTTGGAAGAAGAACACAAAATTGTCGAGTTTCAGCTTCAAACGCGTCTGGATGAAAGTTCAAACTTCTTTAATAATTTTGGTGGAACATTGAAGGAGTTTGCAAGTGGACGTGGTTTATCCATTGCGATTGCCATATTTGCATTTTGGTCTGTTTGGATGATGTTCGCCTATGCGCGAAAAGCATATCGTTATGTACTTGCAAGAAGAAAATTAGAGTTTAAATCGGGCCTGACCTCGAGAGTTCTCTATTACGTCTATCAAATATTAGCCGGTACAGTTGCATTTGTTGCCATGATATTGGTGTTTTATGTCAATGGTGATTGGATCATGCTGGGTGTCAGCATGCTCATTCTCGCATCGGTGTTGTTTTCCATTAAAAATGTCTTACCAAAGTTTATTGTTGAATCAAAACTATTACTCAATGTCGGACCGGTCCGTGAGGGTGAACGCATTTTTTATCAGGGTATCCCGTGGAAGGTCGATAAAATACGCATCTACACAGAGTTGTTTAACCCGTTATTATCGGGTGGAAGGATTAGAGTTCAACTCAATGAATTAGTTGATATGAATTCGCGCCCCTACAGTAAATTTGAAGATTGGTTTCCTTGTAGAGAAGGGGACATGTTGTTGATGCCTGAAGGTCGACTGGTTAAAGTTGAACTACAAACACCCGATTTTGTGAAACTCAACTATACGGGTGGTGCAACTACTACCGTAAGAACCATAGATTTTTTATCCATGTCCTTCACAAATTTAAGTGAAGAATCCTTTAGAGTGTCATCATTTTTCGGCATCGATTATAGCTTACAGAATAAGTCGACCAGTAAAGTTCCAGCTGTTTTCCGTGAAGAGATACAAAATATCCTAGAGAGTCAAAATTACGGAAAGTATCTTAAGGTATTAAGAGTAGAATTACATGAGGCTGCAGGTTCTTCTTTGACTTATAAAATAATCGCAGATTTTCATGGAATTGCAGCTCGCTATCACAATATCATTGCCCGTGAATTACAAAGTGCTGCCATTGAAGTTTGTAATAACCACGGTTGGTTAATTCCATTCGAGCAACTCACCATCAATCAGGCTTCTATAGCTGAAATCGAAAGTTAGTCGGTTGAATATTGTTGGTTTAGTTTTGGCAGGCGGATTATCATCGAGAATGCACGATGATAAAAGCCAACTGTTATGGAAGGGTAAGACTTTACTCGAGCACAGTTGTCAATTGTTGCTGGATTCTGGATGCAATGAAGTTTTGGTAAGCTGCGCTCAAGATGAAACACCCCGTAATATAATTATTGATTATACCGTTATCGCAGATCGCTTCCCTCAAGCAGGTCCCTTGGCAGGATTTGAATCTGCAATGCATCATCTCCTGCAACTTTCACAAAATTCAGCTCTATTAGTTGTTCCGGTAGATATGCCTTTAATGAGCACTGAGCTTCTCAAGGTACTGGTCAGTCGAGCCACTGAGAATGCTCAGAGCATTTCAAAAGCCGTTTACTTTTCTGCAGGGCGCTTTCCAATGATCCTACCTGTTTCTGTAGAGCTGAGAAACATACTTTCTGAAATGTTGACCATGAATCATTCTAAACAGAACAATGAAGGTCGGGCAACATCCATTAGAAAATTTCTAGATAATGTGGAACCAATAATCATTGATTCTGTTGAATCGGGAGATAAGCGGTTCTTTAATTGCAACACTCCTGAAGATTATCAACAATTATCCTCATCGTAGAATGTTCATTGAGAGATTCGTCAGGTAAAATTCAATGGTTAGATTAAAAATATTTAACGGTCAGTCGGAGATACAAAGGGAGAACCATAGATAATGTCTGGACACGCAAAAAAAGATTTCGTTGCTTTGAATATTGCAGTACTCACTGTTTCAGATACACGTACTGAAGAAAATGATACCTCCGGTGATGTATTGGTGGATAAGCTTAGCGAAGCGGGACACCGGCTCATTGATCGAACAATTAGTGTCGATGATATTTATCAATTAAGAGCTGTTGTTTCAACCTGGATTGCCTCTGGCGACATTCAAGTAATCCTTGTTACTGGTGGCACAGGCTTTACTGATAGAGATACCACGCCCGAGGCATTAACGGTTCTGTTTGACAAGCCTGTTGAAGGGTTTGGTGAACTGTTTCGAGCGGTATCTTTTCAGGAAATCGGAACATCGACCATACAATCAAGAGCTGTTGCTGGTATGGCTAATAATACGGTTATCTTTTGTATGCCAGGTTCACCAGGAGCCTGTAGAACAGCTTGGGATGGTGTCATCAAAGAACAACTGGATGCATCACATGGACCCTGTAACTTTGTTATGCACTTGAAAGTGTCTGATGCAGAGCCATGTGAGACTCGTAGTTAGCAAGAAAACCATAGGGCTGATGCGTTGTTGCGATACTCACCATCCAAAAAACGACTAAGATTGCAGCGAAGTAGATAATCCGTTGAAGTTTGATATTGTTAATGCGATTAAGTGCAAGGACACCGAGAACAATGTAGACAATAAGAGCAGTAAGTTTAACTGCTAACCAGGATTGAGTTGTGGGGTATTGTTGAGACATTACCATTAGAGTCACTCCCGATAACAATAATAAAGTATCTATTACCGGTGGAACTCTTCGAAAAAAATTATGTCGATAATGAGGGATGCCAGAGGTTGACTCAAACTTTGTAGATAGCATTAACAAGAGTCCTCGAACTAAAAATAAAAGGACACTAAGAGCCACTAATGAGATGTGAATCGATTTAACGGTAAGATACATAGTTTAATCAGCTTATTTAACTTATTCTTAAAATAAAAATGATAGTCTTGAAATAACAATAGCGATCATTGCTGATCATCAACATATTATCAACTCCAATTGGAAATCATGGATAAAAAAATAGCCAAAAAGAAAACCAGTCAATCTTCGCCTCTTAAAGGCTTTGTCGTCATTGCACTGATAAAGTTCCTGTCACTACTACCATTGTCGGTGGGTAGGGCATTGAGCCGTCTTGGTGCATATCTAATGTACATTGTTGGCAGTGATAGCCGATTTGTCACTGAAATTAATTTAAAATTATGTTTTCCAGAAAAATCTGCTGAGCAACGAAAAGTGTTGACTCAAAAAAGTATGTTGGCGAGTACTCAGCTACTATTCGAGATAACTAAAATATGGCTACAAGCGCCTGAAAAATCGCTACAGATGATTAATAAGGTTGTGGGTGAGGATGTTCTAGAGAATGTGCTTAATGATGATACTAGAGGTGTGTTGATTGTCAGTCCTCATGTTGGGAATTGGGAACTACTCTATACGTATCTAGCAAAGAACCATCAGCTAGCGGGTTTATATCGACCTCCAAAATTAATTGAACTTGAACCTATTATACTCGAAGGACGAGAGCGTGCAGGGGGAAAGCTGATTAGAACTTCGCAGATGGAAGTTCGTAAGATGTTGAAACTGTTGAAAAGTTCGGGAGGTTTGTTTTTATTGCCCGATCAACAGCCACCACTAGGCAGTGGTGTATTTGCTCCATTTTATGGACAGGATGCGTACACCATGACGTTACTTCAGGGGCTTGCTAAGCGAACCAATGCACATCTGCTAATTGCCAGTTGTATTCGTGAAGCTGATGGCTTTAAGCTTGAATTTAAAACATTAACCATTAATGTGGAATTAGATGAATCTGAGTTTGCAGGGCAGCTTAATAGAGCAATGGAAGAGGTTATTAATGAAGATCCAGCACAATATGAATGGGCGTACAAAAGGTTTAAATCACTTGAAAAAGGTGTAACCGATATATATAAAAAGATATAAAAAGATATAAACAAATATAAACAAAGGATGGTTATATGTCGATATTAAGACTTTGGCACGGTGAAGTATCTCTTGAAAAAGCAGATGAGTACCAACAATTTATGATTGATAAAGCGGTACCCGACTATTCATCAGTAGCTGGCTTACTTAACTTGTCATTTACACGAAAAGATGAAAAAACAAAATCACATTTTTTATTGGTGACACTCTGGGATACGATTGAATCGGTCAAAAAATTTGCTGGAGAGCAGCCTGAGATTGCCAAGTATTACGAAGAAGATGATAACTTTTTACTCGAGAAAGAAAAGTATGTTTCAAATTATAATGTGTTTTATCAACAAGATTTTTCACAGTGATCTATAAGCTAATGATCGATAAGGGAAGAATGGCTATTAAAAAAACAACACTCTATATCATTGGTACTTTTGGAGTACTGGTTTCAATTTTGGTTTCTGATATGTTACTTGGCGTCACGGGTCTGTTACCGACAAGTCTTAGTGCCGGCTCACTATTTTCAGCATCAGTGCCAAAATTTTCTGAGTCTGCTGCTGGAGTTGAAAGAAAGAAGTTATTTATCGAATATTTTTTACCGATAATCCAACGTTCAAATGAAGAAATTTTGGAAGATAGAAAAATATTACTGAAATGGAAAAATGATATTACAACATTTTATTGGTGGGATGATTTCCTGTTAGGTGACATTATTGAAAAATACCGAATGCCTGATTTTAACATTGAAGCCGATCAAGATTGGGAACAACTTTTAACAAGAGTCAATGAGGTGCCCGTTTCTCTGGCGCTTGCACAGGCTGCAAATGAAAGTGCTTGGGGGACGTCACGTTTTGCTCAAGAAGGTAATAATTATTACGGTCAGTGGTGTTTTGTAAAAGGATGTGGCCTTGTACCAAAGGGGCGAGGAGGCTCTAAAGTGCATGAGGTTGCAGTATTTAACACACCTTCAGGGTCGGTTGAAAGTTATCTTACTAATCTAAACAGTCATAACGCCTATAATAACCTTCGCAAGATTCGCACCGAACTCCAGGCAAAGAATGAACCAGTGACAGGTTTGTTACTCGCTGAAGGATTAGGACAATATTCTGAGCGAGGTGATGTTTACATTAAAGACCTTCAAAGCCTAATTCGGTTTAATGAGTTAACACAGTATGATATGACGGAGTGAATGACTGTTTAGCTTCGCTCAGGCTGTTTCTTTTCTTAAAAATGCTTTTATCATAACGATAATAAATAAAGTGCCACCAATAATAGAAATGGCTCCACCTGCGCCCATTAATCCCATGCTAGCAATTTGTGGTAAGTGCTCCAACACATCTTCAGCACCAAATGTTTTACGCTGCACACCATAACCTCCAGACCAGACTAAGCCGATAATATGCATTAGCTGTCCACCACCATAGATATAAGGTTGCCAACAGGCCATCTTTGACATCGGTCTAGAAAATCCTAGATATGGAAGAAGATGGTAAGCGAGTCCCATGAATGCCAAGGTTACACCAACAATTGAACCATGATAATGGGCGGGCACTACCACATTCATTCCATCGATCATAAATCCGATAATTCCACCTGCCGCAAATAATGTTATTGAGCTGAGTAGCGCTGCTTTAACGGGTAATTTATTAGCATGAAAAGTAGGAGACTTAATAATAGAAAACACCACAACAAATCCCAGAGGGATGGAAGCTAATCCACCATACTTCATCAAATCAGTGAAGGCTGTTCTGTGCTCTAGTGAAACAACATCATATTGGAGATAAATGAAAGGAGTCACTACAAGAGGGAAGGCCGCTAACAAAAATAGCCATTGGGCAATTTTCGGCGAGAAGTCAATGCTGATTCCTGCAGCCTTGCCTATCCATAACCAGGCAACTAACAATAACAATGTATGAGTATATTGCAGTATGTGACCGGAACCCCAAAATAAAACCTCGTAGAAAGCAGTACTTTCATAGGACGACGGTATCCCTACATAACTTGCAACCAACGAAATCAATGCCAATAGAGCAATCCATGCGCTGATATAGATGCCCGTATCTAACGCGTCAGAAGGACTAGGATTAGAAAAGTTAGGGGGGCTTGATGTTATTCTCAGTAAAATTTGTAATAGCATTCCCAAGCCAAAAATAGACAAGCCTGTGATGAATATTGGATGATCTAATATTGGGATATAATTATTCATCAGCGGATTACCCACACCGATAAATGGAGCAATACTGATTGCTAGGGTTCCAGTTATCGCTAATCCAATGGCAATTTTATTGAGAACATTATTTTTAGAATCCGTGGTAAAACTCCACAAAACACCTGCAAAAGAAACAAACCATATCAATACTGAGAGATCCACATGAACAACCAAAGCCACATAAAAGAAGTTGCTAAAAGGAATCATTTCCTTTATCACGGGTGTACGTGATAGAACCAATACTATAGAAAATATTCCTGCCAAAACTAGTGAAACAACACTTAATTTTAACCAGGCTGATGCTATAGAATTTTCGGCATTGATTGATTTTGAAAATTGAAAATATTGACTTGTCATTTTTATTGTTTAACTTCTCGGTTAATAAATATCATGATAGAGAGCAATATCATTGCTCCGCCCTGATGCGCAACAGCAACAGGGACTGGCATGTTGAAAATTAATGTAGTGACACCCAGAGTTACTTGGATCACTAGCATCGCTAAAAGGAAATGTGCTGCCTGACTGCTTTTTCTGGTAATCGCGAGACGTCTTAGTGCAAAACTAAAAACGGGGACTATCACCAGCAAAAGATAGGCTGTCATTCGATGGTTGAATTGGATCGTAGTTATGTTCTCAAACCAGTTTAACCAAAAGGGTACAAGGGTATACATGCCGTCAGGAATAAACTTTCCTTCCATCAGTGGAAACGTATTGTAGGCATAGCCGGCTTTAGTTCCAGCAACGAAGCCACCCGTGCTAATCATAAAAACAACCAAGCCTGTTAACGCCAAAGAGTAGCGATATAATGTTCGCCCTTGAGCAGTGTTAACAAGTTCACGGCCTTGTTGTAACAAACCAAAAGCAACCCATAAGATATAGCTAAATATCATCACAGCGGCAATTAAATGGGCCGTTAATCGATATTGACTAACCTGTGGGTCATTGACTAAACCGCTTTTAACCATGTACCAGCCGAGTACACCTTGTAGGCCGCCAAGGATAAACATGGTTATCATCTGCGGTAACATTTTGCGACGAATTCTACCGGCAAACCAGAAGAATAAGAATGGTATTAGAAATATCAATCCAATCAATCGGCCCAATACGCGGTGAGAATATTCAAAATAAAAAATGCTTTTAAATTCATCCAAAGACATACCAATGTTTAACTTTTGATACTCTGGAAATTCTTGGTAATGTTTGAATGCTTGCATCCACTGGATTTCATTAAGCGGTGGTATTACACCCATAATGGGCTTCCAATCGACCATTGATAAACCGGAATGAGTGAGGCGGGTAGCTCCTCCTAAAATGATCATAAAAAAAATAACGGCAGCAACAATAAATAACCAAGTAGCCACCTGTTTGTCATGAGCGTTTTGTAATGATGTATCTATACTCATGAAAATGATTTTCCCGACATTTTTCTATTAAGAGATGTTAAAAACATTAATAACACGGCAGTCATGAAGTTATGAGAGAGCACCAAAAACAACGGCAGTTGAACTAACAATGTGCTGATCCCTAATAAGAACTGAGCGACGACTAAAGAAAGCACCAACAAGCAGTCCTTGGCTAACCGACGATCGGAACTCCATTCGGATCGCATGAGAAATGTCACTATCGATATGAAATAGGCGAGAACAATTACACCTAAAAAATGATGTATGATTTGAATGAGCTTCATCTTGTCTTCAAGTATAACTTTGTCTTGGTTGTCCAATTGCAAAAAACCGACTGGATTGAAAGCCTCAATAATGTTTACACTCTCTATTTGCTTGGCACCACAATTAAATAAACTTTCACAGCTAGAACCTGCAAAGTTAACACTGGTCCATCCCCCCCAGAATATTTGCAACAAAATAATAAACATACCAATACGAACGAAGGGAACAAGAGGTGATTCCATATGGATTTCTTTCGTTCCTGATATTTTTAGATAAAGATGTAAAAGCAACGCGACCAATACTAAACCCCCAACAAAATTACCCATTAAGAGAATGGGTAATGGCTGATTAGGATGAAACGGGCCTATGGCTGCTAAAAATACGGTCACTGATAAAATTGCCGTAGGAATGCGGTTACCGAGTATGTTTCGATACTTTTCACTCATCGTTAATAAAAAGAGGAATAAAATGATTAAGCCTAATGTACTGGTCACTATTCGATGAGCAATTCTTTCCATTCGATAAGGAGTGGCACGGGCTTCACTGGTTAGTACATTAACACCTTGAACACTTTTGTTATTTTGATATTGACCATAGCAGGAGGGCCATGGCTCACAACCAACGCCAGATTCAGCTAGACGCACATAGCTACTGAGAACCACCGTCATTAAGGCGAATCCCAAAGCGATTATTATTAATGCAGGTAACCATCGGCTGACCTTAGTATTTGGTGTTTCGATATTCAAGACTCTTCCATTTATAGTTATTATTTAAGAAGTAGCATTACTTCATGCCGAATTTTAGATATATCATTTGCTTTGAAACCTTGGTGTGCATACCGTAACACACCCTGCTTATCAATAAGGTATGAAGCAGGTAATACGTTAATCTGGTACAGTTTGTAAATATCGAGTTCAGCAGTATGCACCACTGGATAATCTACTGGATATTTTACAAGAAAATCTCTGCCATTATTTGGATCATTGTCTAAATTAATAGCAAGAATTTCAAATTCATCGTTGCCAAGTTCTTTGCGCATTTTATCCAACAATGGCATGGATGTTAAACAGGGTTTGCACCAAGAAGCCCAAAAATCCAGATAGATAACTTTGCCGCGGTAATTTGTCAGTCTATCGTCAATGTTACCATCAGACATAAGTGATTGAAAAATAATTTCCGGTGCCATTTCACCAATTTTTAAAACCGGTGGCATTTTGCCAACAGGAGTTTCAACATCGCTGCAACCACTGATAAAAACAAGCCATAATATTAAAAAACAATTCAATAAATACTGTCGCATAAATTATTTTACTCAACCTCTATAATATCAATCATCTAATCATTCCAAATGGTGTTCCTAATAGATTACAGCAGCTCCATAGACTGTTAATATAACGGCAATTATATCAAGTTAATTGAGGAACTCATTTTGGAAATTATCTTATTTACCCTAGTAGCAATTGTTTTATATATTGTCTCAGACAGCATTGTAAAAGCCATTGAACAACGAAACAGTGCGTTACAGAAATATCGTAGCATTATTTTTTTCGTCATCATAATGGTATTGGCGGTAACAACTTTTAGTCTTTTACAAAACTACGGGCCCGAACTTGGTTTGTTGCCAACTCCTCCTGCAGAATAGATTTTAAAATACTAAAGCTTGTTACTTGTTCCCCCTAAAATGATGAATTTTTTGGTATCCGGATCAAAGTCAATCACCAGTACACTTCTGGAAGCCAGATTAATTTCTCTGGTTTCCTGATAATTATAATCATCTAAATCTCTGTGATCCTTTAATTTTACAGTAATTTTATGCATCCCTGCTTTAACGGTAAAGCGATGATATAATTTGGCCCTGCCATCATTATTCAAACCCGCCGGCATGACCACCTTGTGGTAAGACTCCACATCATTTATAAGTAATTGAAACTCAATTGAGGAGCGTTCTCTAGGACATACTTTGGCGAGCCTCATATTAGCCGGTAAACTAAGCATTTCTTCATCAGAGCGAAAGCGACACTCACCAATGATTTGACCCGTATGACGCAAACTTAGTTTAATGGTTGCTTCACCTTCTTCAATCTGTGTATAGGTTGGTGAATTAGAAAAGTAGCCAATAAATAATATTATTGCCGCATAAAACAATGCCTGCCCAAAATAATTCTTACCTTTCTTTTGGAATCTGATATTACCTATATCTTCTGACACTTTTCCAGAATCTAAAAGCTGAGAAAAATTATTGACCTCCGATTTCAATGCTGGCAATTCCATTGCTCCAGCCCAACGGACTCTAACCTTATTATAATCTTTTGCAGCTGCCGTCCTTAAATGCGGACTGCGTTCTCCTTTAAATCGTTCATCAATCCATTGATTTCCTAATCGGTAATAACAGTTTTCTAAGCAACAGCCGGTGACCATTACACCATCGGCATGATCTTTTCTTATCAAGTAGTCGACAAAAGAGGGGGGCAAAAAACCTATACAGGGCAGGCTAATTGGGATGGTGTTTTTGATGCCAATTTGCTCTATGTCAGCACCTTTTTCGCAACCAAAGATAATGAGCCTGTCTTTACCCTTCAGTTGTCCAAGCTTGTTGATAATTTCGTGTTTAAATACATCAATAGAATAATCCGGTATGCCGATACCACTCTTCAATTCATCAATGGTTTGAAAGGGTGTAGCAGATGGACAAGAACCCGTGCAAATTCCACAGGCTGTACATTTGTCAGGATTTACCACAGCGATACGTGGACTTTTATTATTAGGATGGGGTTCAAAACTAATTGCGTCGAATGGACAGTCGAGATCACACCAGCCACAACCATTACAGCGATCTGGATTGATAACGGCTGCAGGCACTTTTTTGTGCTTCATTATTAACGGCAGGAAGCTTAAAAACATTGATATCCCTACCAGTAATACCCAAACTGTCCCAGGTCCCCAATAATCAATCAAGGGATAAACATTAAGATAAAACCAATCAATTGGAATATTAACCGGTGTCTGACTTAAATCGGCGCGACCAGAACTGATTGCAGGCTTTATTAGTGATAGCACAATGAACGCTATAATGGTTCCAATGGCCAAGCCTCTCGGAGGATTAGTTTTCGCTTTTGAGACACGGCTAATATGGATAAACATAGCCAGCATCATAAATAGCGGAATACCAAAATGAAGAAATACCATCAATGAGAAGAAACGATCACTCACCGTATCGTTGCTTAAAAAGTTTCGAGCCATTGGATCGCCAAAAGTAGGCAACCAATCAAGAAATTCCATTGTGGCAACTGCAACATATTGTGCAAATTGATCCCATACTAGCCAATAGCCACCAATTGCTGCAGCAAACATAAACCATAGCAGTGGGATGCCTGTGAACCATGAAAACCAACGGGTACCGGTGAAGCGTCCCAGTGAGAATTCGCGCACTAGATGCAGCGTTACTGTTAATGCTAATGCATCTGAGCAATAGCGGTGTAAGCTTCTTACAACTCCACCTAAATACCATTGTTCATTGGTTAAATACTGAAGCGAGTCATAGGCACCATTAATGCTGGTTTCAAAAAATATAAACAGATAAAGGCCGGTAACGGTTAAAATCCAAAAGAAATAAAATGATAAGGCGCCCAGTTGATAGAAGGGATTCCAATCGTCATCAAAAAATAAATTGAATGCTGCTTCCACACGATCAAATAAATAATGTAGAGACTTTTGTAAAACAGATAGCATTAATGCGCCTTATATAAATAGTTCTAATGGTGTTGTTGGGAAGTTAGTAAAAACCAAGGTCATTATCAAATGTTGTAAATATTGGAATGGTTTTTAATCTGTTTTATCGGTTACAGCTGAATCATTATTCTCGTCGTTGTGATTACCTGTTTTACTTAATTTCCACTCACGAACAAAAATTCTAACGAAGAATATACCCATAACCAAGGCAACAAATATTCCAATAAAAATGGAATAGTTAAAATAATACTTATCTTGGGAAGGATCGTAAACAGTGCAGAATAGTTTTATCTTTGTCGAAATGGCAGAGAATAAAGAAGCACTCTTATTTTCACCAAAGACTAGCTCTTTTAGTGGTTCGACAAAATTGGGTGTTTGAGGTCTCATCCCATAAACTTGACGGTAAACAACAGAATCTTTATCGAGTATGCTGGCTTGTATCATGTGATCAAAACCTTGGGGTGAGGCTGAAAAAATAAATCCCAAATCTCGTGCTAAGGCACTCATTGTTGCCGCATCTGTTGAAAGGAAAAACCAGTTTTTTGAACCTGAACTGTGCGACTTTGCAAACTGAGCCATTGCCTTGGGAGTGTCTATGTGAGTATCAAAACCAATAGTAATGACATTAAAACTATCCTCACCTAACACCTGCGTAGCTTTTTCAACCACCCGATTTAAATTTTCTGTAATGGTTGGACAAATATGATGACAACTAGTGTATATCATACTCACTATCAATGGTTTTCCACTGAAGGTTTTAGTGGTTAATATTGCACCATCCGATGAAGTAAAACGATAATGACCTACCGATTGACCGATAGCAGCCTGACTGATTGCCAGTGCTTGCTCATTGCTATATTGGCTAATCTCTTCAGTTGCGGTATTTTTGTTTTTAATATGGTCCTTGGCGGCTACATCTGATGTAGCAGCATTTGCTGTAGCACCGAAAGCCAAAAGGAATAAACAACTAACGGTGAATCGACGATTAAATCCCCGTTGAAAAAAATTAAACATTAGGTGTGTCCATAGGGCTTTTGTTCATTAGGCATTCCATTAGGCTCTCCATTAGGCTCTCCATTAGGTAAAGCCATTAAGTACTGAGCCGAGTAAAACCATTGTCAACTGTATTAATGATGCAAAAAAACAACTCATAGCACTCTTCTTATTGGTATTAATAACCAATTGTATACTTTTAATTATAAAATAGGCGCCACCTGATAGGGCGCAGATTAGATAAACAACTCCCATTTCATAGAAAAAAGGCAAAATGGATACCGTCACCAGCATTAATGTGTGAATGAGAATGACGATTGCCGCTTTTTCATCGCCTATCACTACTGGCAACATGGGCACCTTAGCAAGTGCATAATCTTTGTGAAGAGCAATGGCCAGACTCCAAAAATGTGGAGGTGTCCAAAGAAATAAAACCATGGCCAGTAATATTGAGGAACTATTTAAATCTGGTGATGCGGCAGCAGCTCCGGCCAATACTGCAAAACTGCCAGATACACCGCCAATGATTATGTTGATACTGCTTCGACGTTTTAACCAGAGGGTATAAACGACTCCATAAAAGAAAGCGCCTAAGAATAAATAAATCGCTACCATCGAATTAAAAACTATCCAGGCGGTAACCACTGAAGCGACAAGAATAGCTGCAATAATAAATAACCAAATAGAATGGTGTTTAATAACACCCGTTACAAAGGGTCTATTTTGCGTACGTGGCATTACCGAATCGAGATCTCTCTCAGCATATTGATTAAAAGCACCAGCGCTTGCTGAAGCCAAAACCACCAGCACCAACAACAGTGTGACTTCTGCTAGTGAAAGTTCTCTACCTGGTGTCACCGCATAGCCTGCAAGTGCAGTGACCGACATCATTATTCCGATCCTAAGTTTAAACAGATCGACCAATTGTCTGAGCATTAGAAACCTCAATACTTTTTAATCATTTTAGACTACTAGAAACAATTCGAGATAGGCTAATGCCTACCTCGAAGATGAACCAACTTCGTTGTATTAAAGGCTAACTGAGGCCCCATGTTTCTGACAGATACTTCCAGTTGATGAAGTAATAGGCGGCGAAAGTTGCTAAAAATACCATCGCTAAGAGGAATGTTCCCGGAATAGCGTTGTTGGTTGATTTATGTAGCGTAGCATACTGTTCATCAGTCACTGCCGGTACAATCATTTGCTGAGAGCACTTTTCATCATCAGCCAGTTTCTTACCAAAGAGTAATGAACCGACGATGAGTAAACAAAACATCGCTCCACCGATGACTGCCAACACTACACTTAAACCATTGAGTGACATCATCGCTAATGCTGATGATGCGAATTCATAAGGGAAGGTGGCATCTGTGAATGAAGTATCCCAATGTCTGCGTGGTACACCCATGGTTCCAGCGCCCATCATGAACATTGAAACACCAACCATTCCCAGACTGAAGATATAAGGTTGCATGGAACAGAGTTTCTTAAAGATTAGTTCTCGGCGGAATATTATCGGTACCAGCCAGTAGGTAAGTCCCATAAATGTCAAGGTTGTACCCAATACAACGGTAGCGTGAAAGTGACCGGGAACATAGAGGGTGTTGTGGATTAGCAAGTTCAATTGCTCAGTACCCATCATGACTCCGGTAATACCACCGATGAATCCAAAACCAAATATGGATATCATGATTGAAGAGAAGGTTGGGTTGCCCCAAGGCGCTTTTCGTAACCACTCAAATAATCCATTATTAAAACCACGTGCTCTTTGTGCTGCTTCCATGGCACCTGGAACTGTCACACCATGAACCATACTTGCCATAACCGCAAGATACATAGCGTAACTGGTATTGAACATCTTCCATTCAGCGCTAACGCCCGGATCAACCAATAAATGGTGAGCACTGGCGATTTGAAGAACAGCAATATAGAGTAAAAATGCAAAACGACTGACTTTTTCAGAGAGTGGTTTGGCACCAAACATAACGCTGGCAACCAAATACCAAATGGTAATGTGCGTGGCGACGTTAATTTGTTGAGAAGAGTGTCCGAAAGCCCACCAGATTAAACGATAAACACCAGCATCAATATGGCTCACTAAGCCCAATTGCCAGAAAAATGTGGGTAATAGGATTAACGCGCCAGATGCGATAGTAAAGACTGCGATAATACAGGCGGTTAATGCACCAAAGGTTACCAGTGGTAACGATCCCTCATAGGTTTTCTCTTTCTTTGCGATAACTAATGTACCGAGAAAGACGAAGCAACCTAACAGGGCGCCTACGGCAAAGAGTATCAATCCCAAATAAAAGGACCAATGAGCAGGCATCGGTGCATAGGAGGTCATCATTACAGCTGAATTAAGTTTCCACACTGCGTAGTTGTTCATTAAAGCACCAACGACCATGAGGCCAAATCCAGCCCATGCTACTTTTGGGGCAGCCAACCGAACGCGAAGTACGGCGGAGGATGCAAAGTAGAGTACTGCAATTTCGAAAAAGATGATCCAAAATATTAATACATTGATGCCATGACCCGTTAGAGCGGTATAAAAGTCTTGTGCTCCTAATAAATGCACTTCGGGCCAGCGTGTTAAACCAACACCTAGCCCCATAAATCCACCTACTAATAAGAAAACAACAGCAGCTACGGCGTTAGCTTTTATCAGCGACAATGCTGGTTTGTGTAGTAAAAGCCCAGTATCAGGGCATGTTCGGAAATTATTGTCTGACATTAGAGTCACCCTTTATAATTATTTAACGACGTGGATCTTACCCACCATATTGTGATGACCTATACCGCAGAATTCATTACAAATAATTGAAAATTCTCCGGATTTGTTAGGCGTAATGGTAAAGACATGTTCATATCCAGGTAACACTTGAATATTGATGTTTTCAGGTTGTAGAGAAAACCCATGATTCCAGTCCATAGAAGTCAAATGTAATCGATAACTTTGACCTTCTTTAAGTTCAAGAATTGGCCACCAGTCCCAGAGTCTCGCTACAAGATAAACGTCGGAACCAATAGGTGGAGCAACCACTGGAAATTTACGGTCACCTTCTTCACGTATGGTAAATTCATCAACCATGGCTTGGGCTTTCTTTTGAAACAATTGAGGAGTGGTTCGATAGGTTTCAGCCGAGAGGTTTTGGTTTCCATACACGTGCCACAAAGGCATCATTAGTGTAAGAATTAAACCCCAGACTATCACTATTCCAATCCAGATAAGTTCAACCCTTTCGATGGGCTCTTTCCACCATAGTTTTTGAGCCGGTGGTGATAGACATGTCATAAAATATCTCCGAAAATCTAAATTTGATTTATTGTTAGTACGATTCGGCCAATTATTGAGCCAAAGGGATCGATACTAACTCCATAATTCCCCAGATCAGATAAGTCACTGTGGGTATTAATACACCTATAAATAATAATAAAAAGCTGTTATCCATAAGCTTTTGCATTAATGGAATATTTTCTTCATCATCTGCCATGTTCACTGCTCCCATTGAGGGGTTAAAAATTAATTTTAAAAATGAAAATCCAAGACAAATTTATCAAGGAGGAACATCTCCAAACCTTACGTAAGATAGAATACTATGCATGGTCAATTGTAAGAAAGTGTAATTCGATGAAGAACTTACAAAACTATTGACTTAAATCAATAAAATCTTAGTTAAATTTTATTAACTGCATTTTTTGATAATTTCATAGTGGCGACTAAGAAATTATGCTTATTTTTAAATTTCGTTAACGGCTATGTTAATCCTTTTTTTTCTCAGCCGCATTAAATAATATTTCACTGATTGCATCACCCGAACCGTCGTAAAGTGCTCCCCAATGGAGATCTTTACCGCCACAGATATTAATAGTCTTAGTTCGCCAATTTTCTAGCAAAGTGTTTCGAGTAGGATCTGTACCTGCCCATTCCAATGCTGCAGTTTTATGTATTGCATTCACATAAACTATTTCTCTTCTGAGCATTCCAAAGGAAACGTACTGTCGATAGTAATCATCCAGATTTACTGCTTTTCCTGGTGCAAATTTTTCTAGCGCTGCAGGAAGCAATGTCTCAATTTTTTCAACTAATTTAATATCTAACTCGTTATAACTGGTTCTAAAGGATGGTGTCATCCTTGAACATTGCTTAAACATTTTTAAAATTTGGGGAACCTCATTAAGAATACTGTAATTTGTTTCTTTCGTTTCCGCCGAGATCTGAAGGGAGAAAGAAAAAACAACACACCATAGATTTATTAAAAAAAGACTACGTTTCAATTGAGGACTACCTTTAAATTATATTATTTGATAATAAGCTTACCATAAAATATTGAGTTATTATGTGAAAAATTAAAAGACCTAATCTGTCGAATGTGCAGTGCTAGTCGTTGATGTGACCCATTGGTGACTTGCCGAGTGTTCGCACAACTAGAATGTTAGCTAACTCATTGATTAAATTGGCGCGCCCGGAGCGATTCGAACGCCCGACCAACTGGTTCGAAGCCAGTTACTCTATCCAGCTGAGCTACGGGCGCTGAAGAGGGCGTATTCTTACACTTTGAGAGTTAACTATCAAGCCAGAGTTGTGAAATTGCCTTAATTTATTAACGTCATTAAAAGTAATCGAAATAAATGATGTTTATCAACAATTATTTGCAATAAAGTTACTCTAAGATCAACATTTAGAATACAATTTCTCTATTGTACAAAATACACGGAATTGAACATGCTAAAACTGATTAAGGGTGCTGATGTCTATGCTCCTGAATACCTTGGACAAAAAGATGTATTGATTGCTGACGGTCGGATAATGGCTATTGAAACTGAAATTAATGTCGCTGCCATTTATAAAGATTGTGTGGTCATTAAAGCAGAGGGTATGAAGTTAGTGCCAGGCTTTGTAGATTCACTTGTGCATATTACCGGTGGAGGCGGAGAGGGTGGCTTTCACACACGTACACCGGAAATGTCTTTGACGGATGCTTCTCTCAACGGCATCACTACCATGGTCGGAGTGTTAGGGACGGACGCAACAACTCGCAGCCTTCCTAATCTTTTAGCAAAGAGTCGGGCACTCACCTATGAAGGCATAAGTTGCTATTGCCATACGGGATCGTATCAGGTGCCTGTGACCACCATAACGGGTTCAGTTCAGGACGATATCATTTTAATTCCAGACTTCATTGGAGTGGGTGAAATTGCTATTGCTGATCACCGCTCTTCGAATCCAAGCGTTTCAGAAATAGCAAAAATTGCATCACAAGCACGTGTTGGTGGCATGCTCAGCGGCAAAAAAGGAATTGTCAGTATACATATGGGCGACAGTACCGATTATCTCTCATTGTTAAAGGCTGTAGTTGATGAGACTGACATCCCCATTACTCAGTTTTACCCAACGCACATCAATCGTAATCGTGGCTTATTGGATGCTGCAAAATCTTGGCTTGATGATGGAGGCCTCATCGATCTGACCACAAGCACCACAGAAATGGACCTTGCAAATGGCGAACCTAGGTGCAGTGAAGCCTTGGCTGAACTTTTGGAAGAAGGTAAGAATATCGATCAAATCACGTTTTCATCCGATGGACATGCAAGTCTACCGACCTTTGATTCTGAGGGTAATTTGTCAGGATTAAAAGTAGGTTCAGAAGCGAGTCTCTTTGCAGAAATAAGGGCTGCGGTACTTGATTACAATGTACCACTGGAAATGGCAATTAAAGTTGCTACATCATCACCTGCATCTGTTCTAGGGCTTCACTCTAAGGGCAGAATTAAAGTCAGTGCAGATGCGGATATGGTTCTGCTTGATGAAGATTTAAATATACAGACGGTCCTTGCTAAGGGACAAGTTCTTGTTAAAGATGGGCGGGCCATTGTTAAAGGAACCTTCGAATGAACCCAACAGATTTATTAAATCATGCTATTTTTAATGTGTCATTAACGGCAGATATTGAAGCTTCATCAGAACGTATCATTTTTGGCATGGGATGCTTCTGGGGTGCTGAACGATGTTTTTGGCAACTTGAAGGCGTACTTAGAACGGCAGTTGGCTATGCTGCAGGAACGACAACTGATCCAAGTTATACGGCTATATGTAGCGGCAACACAGGCCACGCAGAAGTGGTTGAGGTCATCTTTAACCCAACAATAATATCAACAGAGCAAATTCTAAGAGCATTTTGGGAAAACCATGATCCCACCCAAGGAATGCGCCAGGGGAATGATCGAGGCAGCCAATATCGTTCCGTGATTATCTGCTCTGATGAAGAACAATTAAACATTGCCGAAGAAACTAAGAAACGCTACCAGACTCAACTAACAAAGGACGGCAATGGTGATATTACTACCGAGCTGTTAACGAATGTTCATTTCTATTTGGCTGAAGAAGATCACCAACAGTATTTGCATAAAAACCCATCAGGGTATTGCGGACTCGGTGGGACAGGAAGCTGCTTGTGAAAAGGATAGATGTTGAGAGTCTGCAATACCTTACTTATTAATTAGACGTTGGATATTTTGTTTATAGGTTCTACTGACTTTCTTATTGTGCCATGGCTGTTCAATATTGTCATAACGTGTCGTCACAGGATAGTATCGGTTGGTCACATATCAGTGCTTGTAATAATATAATGATGGTAGTTTTATAAAACCATCAGTTTTAAGTTGTCATCTTGTAACTAAACGAATTTTTTTAAATTGGATTAACTATGAATAATAATATCATTAAACAAAAGTTCTCATATACTTTCATCATCCTCAGCTATTTATCAATGATGAATATTTGCGCGTCGGAAGAACAGGTAATAAATCACAAGATTAATGCAAGTTATGAACCTGCAACTCACCTTGTGTCGGTGACAGACACCATTTCTCTCGCTGAGGGTATAGAAAATAATTCAATTGAATTTAAACTTCATAGTGATTTGAATGTTACCTCTAATACTAAGGGTGTTTCTGTTGAATTGGTCAATACAAACTCTTCGGCAATTGATAAGGGCATGGATCAAGAAAAGTTTGATGTGCCACTTAGCACCTATAAAATAACGTTTAGTAATCTATTCAAAGGAACTAAAGGCCAATTTACTTTAAAATATGAAGGTGTCATTCACCATATTATCAAACAAAAAGGTGAAGAATATTCGCGAGGATTCAGTCAATCTCCGGGTATTATTGAAGAGCGGGGCGCCTACTTGTCAGGTTCAACCTATTGGGTACCCAGCTTCGGTGATGAATATATAACCTATGAACTGACAACCTCATCGCCTGAAGGATGGAGAGTGGTGAGCCAGGGTAAGCGCATGCTTTCTAAAGATGAAGGTGGTCGACATCTTGATACTTGGTTGGTTGACACACCCACAGAGGAAGTCTATTTAATTGGCGCTAAATTTAGTGAATACTCCTTTGATGTTGGCGCAGTTAAGGCGATGGCATTTTTACGAAGCTCTGATGAAGCTCTCGCTAATAAATATTTGGAAACTACAGCTCAGTATATGGAGATGTATCGAAATTTAGTGGGTCCCTATCCATATTCTAAGTTTGCCCTCGTAGAGAACTTTTGGGAAACAGGCTACGGCATGCCATCTTTCACATTGTTGGGTGAACAAATTATTCGATTCCCTTTTATATTACATTCATCCTATCCACATGAATTGCTGCACAACTGGTGGGGCAATAGTGTCTATCTTAATTTCGATCAAGGTAACTGGTGTGAAGGGTTAACAGCCTATATGGCAGATCACCTGATAGCAGAACAACGGGGCATTGCTGGAGAGTACAGACGGTCTACCTTGCAGGGCTATACTGATTATGTTGATGAGAAAACAGATTTTCCTCTAAGTAAATTCATTTCTCGCTTCAGTCCAGCAAGTTCAGCAGTTGGTTATGGTAAATCAGCCATGATGTGGGACATGTTAAGAGACAAGGTCGGTGATGAACATTTTATTAAGTCGTTCCAGAAATTTTATCGAGAGAATAAATATCAACGTGCAGGCTATTCAGATATTCAAGCTGCATTTGAGTCCGTATCTGGTGAAGAATTAACTCCATTTTTTGAACAATGGGTACAAAGAAAAGGGGCTCCAGAGCTGGAAATTGGTCAAGTTAATATTACCGGAAACAAAGGGGCCTATAGTATTGAATTTAGCTTAAATCAGGTTCAGTCAGAAAAAGCATTTGTACTCGACATACCTCTTGCTATTTATAGTAAGGATGGCGTGACTCAACATAAGGTTCTAATGGATTCAAAGCAACAAAGTTATTCTATAGAGCTGACATCGAAACCTGAAAAAATTCATGTTGATCCCCAGTTCAACCTATTTAGAAAACTACATTTTTCTGAGATCCCTCCGTCATTGTCTAAGATATTTGGTGCTGAAAAAGTGACCATTGTTCTTCCTTCTAAAGCCAGTGCGTTAGAAGCGGAGCGATATAATGAATTGTCAAAAATATGGACTCGGCAGAGCGATAAATTCGAAGTTGTTTATGATAATAAAATCAGCTCACTACCGGCTGACAGAGCGGTATGGCTGTTTGGTTGGAATAACACGTTTCGTTCGGTTGTTGAAAAAGCTCTAGAATCATTAAGCGGCGAAATTGGTGATAACAAAGTCACACTCGGTAAAACCGAACTATCTGCAGATGACAACAGTTTTGTCATTGGTGTACGCCATCCAAAAAATTCAAATTTAGTGGTTGTATGGGTTACCGCTCATGATCAAAAGGCTGTTGCCGGTCTTGCTAGAAAGCTTCCACATTATGGCAAGTATAGTTACTTAGCATTTACCGGTACTGAGCCTTCAAATGTCTCAAAGGGACAGTGGCCTACAGTTAATTCACCCTTAGTTTACAACCTGTCAAAAGATGCTGATTTTAGTAACATCAAATTGCCTAAACGTCCTGCTCTTGCCAAATTAGCTCCAGTATTCTCAGCTGAGCGTATGCAAAAAACGGTTGACTACTTAGCAAGTGATGAACTAAAAGGGCGAGGGTTAGGGACCGATGAGCTTGATACGGCTGCTGATTACATTGCAGAGCAGTTCAAAAAAGCAGGTCTAGTGACGGCCGGTGACAACGATACTTATTTTCAAGATTTTGTAGCAACAGCAGGTGAAAAAAACAAAAAGGTCTTTGCGAAGAATGTTATTGGAGTGATTCCTGGTAGCAATAAAGAATGGGCTGAAGAGTCGGTCATTGTAAGTGCTCATTATGACCACCTTGGATTAGGCTGGCCGAGTCCTGCAAAGGGTAATAAAGGAAAAATACACAATGGGGCTGATGATAATGCCAGTGGTGTTGCTGTATTAATAGAATTAGCGAATGTACTAAAGAGTATGAAGCCAAAGCGTAATGTCATCTTTGTTGCCTTTAGTGGTGAAGAAGCTGGATTACTTGGTGCTAAATATTACGTTAAAAACATGCAGAAATACCCTGTCAATAAAGCCATGGGCATCATCAACATGGATACCGTGGGTAGTCTAGGTGATAAAAAAACTATTAATCCTCAATGGCTCATCAGCTAGGGAATGGAAGTTTATTTTAATGGGGACTTCATTCGTTACTGGCGTTGAAACTGAAATGGTTTCTCAGGAAATTACCTCCAGTGATCATGCGGTCTTTATTGATGCAGGCGTCCCAGGCATTCATTTGTTTGCCGGCTCTTCTAGCAACTACCATACGCCATCTGATACAGCAGACACAATAGATAGTTCAGGATTGGTGAAGGTTGCTACCGTGGCACGCGAAGTGGTTAACTATCTTGCTGAACGTCCTGAGCCCATGTCCTTTGCTGGAGCAAAATCGAAAAAAGCGCCATCTGGCAACAAACAAAAACCAAAGGGACGGAAAGTGAGCACCGGAGTTATGCCCGACTTTGCCTTTTCGGGTGAGGGTGTACGGGTTGCAAGTGTTAGCGATGGTTCAGCTGCTGCAAAGGCCGGACTTATCAAAAATGACATCATTACGGTCTTAGCCGGTGTAAAAGTGACCGACCTTCGTAGTTACTCTACAGAATTAAAAAAACACGACATTGGTGAAACTATCGATGTGTCTTACCTTCGTGGTAAAGAAACCCATACAACAAAAATAACACTAGCGGCTCGATAGCTATTTATTACAAGAGGAAAGAGGAATGTCTAATTTGAAATCAATAATTTTTGCTACATCAACATTATTTTGTAGTGCAACAATTTCTGTACAGGCAGGAGAGTTACCTGTAAAGCGAATTCCTCATAGTGGCGAAGCTGCAGAGTTTTATTTTTCTCCTGATGGGAAACAATTAATCGGAAACGCTAAACTTGAAGGTGATAAAACTCATCATGTTTATATTATGGATCTTGATGGAACAATGACACTCATTAATGATAAGGGTGAAGATGCCTGCTCACATTTTTTTCCCGATGGTAAGCGTATAATTTGGACCTCTACACGGGATCATCTAGAGCTCGAAAAAGGTAACTATTCTGATCCTGAAAATTATCCAAAAGGCTCAGAACTCTACAGCTCAAACCCAGATGGTAGTGATGTTAAACAATTAACTCATAATGAATACTATGATGCTGAAGTAGGAATCTCACCAGATGGTCAATGGATACTCTTCGCAAGAATGATTGATGGAAAGCAGGACATGTGGCGCATGCGTTCAGATGGTTCGGGTAAAGAAATTCAAATTACCTTCACTGAAACCGAGCAGGAAGGTGGAGCATTTTATATGCCCGATAGCGAAACCATTCTCTATCGTTCATGGGATGTCAGTGTACAGGGGCAACGTGGAATGCCGATGACTATTTATACGATAAAGCATGATGGAAGCCAAAAGAAGAAGGTCAGTACTCAGCCTGGTACAAATTGGGCTCCGTTTCCAGCACCAGACGGTGATCATTATGCCTTCGTAAGAATGTTACCACCCCATAATTTTGAAGTATTTCTTGGTTCAATTTCAACTGGAAAATTAACCCAATTAACTCATAATGATGCTTTTGATGGCTTTCCTGCAATCTCTGCCGATGGAAAAACATTGACCTTTTCTTCCGGAAGACAGGCTGAGAAAGGTAAGAGAGAATTACATCAATACACCATGGACATTTCTTCTTTGAATTTAGGTCAAAAATAATCAAAGAGTAGTGATGGATAGTTTCAGCAAAGGAACTATCTCCATTTACTTCTCATAACATTGAGTTCTCAAATTGCTCCACTGAGGGTACAATTCAACAACTTCTACTCATAGGTAAATAAAATGTTAACTAAAACGGCAACTTCTGCAATTCTTCTGGCAATAGTTCTTATTACAGGCTGTTCGACTCATGGAATTAAGCAGAACAGTAATGCATCATTACCCGCTCTCAACACCCTGTACCAATCGATTGTGATGGAGTCTAAAACAAGGCAGAGAGTTTCAGTAACAACACTTGCTGAACAACTTAAAGATACCGATGTTATTTTTATGGGCGAATTCCACTCGCACCAGGGGGGACATAAATTACAACTGGATTTACTTGAGGCTCTGTATAAACAAAACCCAAAAATCATTCTATCAATGGAGCAATTCACTCGTGATGCTCAACCAATATTAGACGGGTATCTTGAAGGCAAATATGGTGAAGCAACCTTGATTGAAGAAGGCAACGCCTGGCCACATTATAAGGGTTCATATCGAGCAATTGTAGAGTTTGCAAGAGAGCACGAACTACCCGTTGTCGCTGCAAATGCACCGGCTATGTTTGTCCGATGTGTGGGCAAAAAGGGCGTTGAAATTCTTGAAACTATCCCTGATGAAAAAAAGCCTTGGTCAGCTAGAAAACTAGATTTAGATAATGAACAGTATAAGGCTAAATTCATGTCATTCTTGAGTGGTTCTGGCACTAGACATGGTCAAACAGAAGAGGTAGCAAAGAAGCGAATGATGAATACGTTTGCTGCTCAATTATTACGTGATACAACAATGGCTGAGTCTATAGATGATGCAATGCAAGAGAACCCTGGGTATCAGGTTATTCATCTTAATGGTTCATTCCACAGTGACGGTCACTTGGGTACAGCTGCTGTTATAGAGACCATGCGTCCCTCGCTAGTAACATCTGTGTTAAGTCCGGTAACGGCTCAAGATGCAGCCAGTCCAGCTGCGACTGAGGAGCAATATAGCCAAGGCGACTATATTTATTTAATTAAAGAAATGCCAGAACGCTATGTAGATAAAGAAAAGTTAAATGCTTCAATTCGCAAGTTAATTGGTGAACGAATGAAAAAGAAGTGCGAGCTCTAATTATTTAAAAGATTGTCCTGTATTAATCAGGCGTATTATTTAGACTGTAGCGACTATAGTTGCTCTCATAGGGGCAGGGTAGCCTTCAATCGTTAAACGATTATCATTCGGGTCCAGATAGTTTTCCAGTGAATGGAAATGCATCCACTGGGTCGCTCTTTGCTCTTCAATGCTCGTTTTGGTGCAATCAACCAGTTTGACATTGTTGAGACCACAGCGCTGCATCCAATGAGTCAGTGCATCTGTAGAAGGTAAGAACCAGACATTTCGCATTTGCGCATAGCGTCCCTTAGGCAGTAAAGAAGTATTAATATCACCTTCAACGACCAATGTTTCCAATACCAGCTCACCACCAGGTCGTAGAAGCTCTTTAAGCTGCTGTATATGGTCGATGGGTGAGCGACGGTGGTATAAAACGCCCATGGAAAACACGGTATCAAATAGAGGCATTTTTGGCATCTGCTCAATACCTAAAGGCAACAAATGTATCGGCAACTGTCCAAAAAAATGTTTCATTGCAAGAAATTGTGCGAGAAACTTCTGAGATGGGTCAATGCCAATGGCAAGCTTTGCACCTTCTCCACGCATACGAAAAAGGTGGTAACCATTACCGCAGCCAACATCGAGAATCGTTCTATCTTTTAAAGGGCTAATTTCTGGCAAAATTCGTTGCCATTTCCAATCGGAACGCCATTCAGTGTCAATGTGAATGCCGTGTACATGATAAGGTCCCTTGCGCCAAGGGTGGAGCTGCTTCAATTGCCTAATAAGCTGTTCACGTTGCTCAGTAGACAGGCTCTGATCGTTACCCACACTGACTTTGTCGCTCAATTCGAGGTCTGTTGCGCTAACATTAATAAGCTCGGCAAGTAACGTTTGCCAACCATCAAGCTCGCCATGAGTGTAATTTTTAAAGACATGTTCAATGTCTTGAGGTAATTGTTTCATCCACACTTCAAGAGTACTGTTACTAATATCCTCATAGGCATTGGCAAATAATGTTTTAGAATCGATCATTTCATCACTATTTTTAGTTGCTTTACTTGATTGCTTTACTTGATTGCAACAAAGGACGCGAAATTATATTGTTGGAACCAAATGTCAGCTGTGCTAAAGCCGGCGTCTAGTAGACGTTTCCTATGGTCATCCACAGATTCTGGAATCAAAATATCCTGTAGAGCTTCTCTTTTTTGGCTAATTTCAAGTTCGCTGTAACCATTCTCTCGCTTGAAGTCTAGGTGCATTTCATCAATGAAATTTTGGGTAATGGGGTTGTCGAAGTGGATCTTTTCAGATAATACCAATAATCCTCCATTATTGAGACCCTTTGCAATCTTTCTGAGCAACTGAGTTCTTAATGATTTTTCAATAAATTGAAGGGTAAAGTTCAAAACAACCATACTAGCGTTTTCAATATCGACATTCTCAATACTGTCTTCAATGACAGTGACATCAATTGTAGACTCATAGGATTCAATGATCTTTTTACTACGAGAAACCATTGAGGAGGAGTTGTCGATAGCGTAAATATGGACCCCTTTATTCTCAATGTTTCTTCTCATTGAAAGCGTTGCAGCACCTAAGCTACTACCTAGGTCGTAGATATTGGAGTTATCTGTAACAAAACGTCTTGAAAGACTGCCCAGATGTTTAATAATTGTCTCATAACCCGGTACAGATCGTCGTATCATGTCGGGGAAAACAGCCGCGACTTTGTCGTCAAAATCGAAATCTTTAATCTGACATAGTTTATCTGAAAATATATTGTCTTTCATATAGATAGGGCACTAAGTTAATGTATATTATTAGCAATGTAGACCTGTTAAATCGAAGATAGAGAGTAACATATCATTGCATTAGATGAGAACAGAAAATATAATTATTACCGATAAGAAGTCGTGACAATGATTTGTTGAAATTTGCCGATTTTGTGTAACAACACTTGATTTCAAGACTAGATCGTCTAATATGTATGCTGTTCGAGGGCATGAAGCCCCGATTTAAAGTCACGAATTACTGACTCAAGGAGAGAGATACGATGTTGACATTATCAAGAAAGAATAACCAATCAATAATAATTACCCCTGCAGTTGGTTTGGATCCTAATATGACGGTATCTGAGCTATTTGGGCAATCTAAGATTGAAATACATTTTAATAATATTCGTAATGGGACTGCTTCGATATCAATTGACGCACCTAAATGTCTCGATTTAATGCGAAGTGAATTAATTGACCCAGATATACTGACTGCCGGAGAATAGTTGAATGCGTATAGGAATGAGAAATTTTAAAGAATTTCATAAGATGGCTGACTGGCGTACTTATGTAAGTACCTATATGAGTAACACCAAAGAACAAGAGTCTGATTCAGAACTGAAGATTATTACCGGGCGAGGCGAAACAATTGCTGTTTGGCAAAAACATGGTTATGGCTACATTGAAGAGTGTCGCTCAGCAGAACGATTATCTGCGCAGTAACAGTGCATAAATTATTCAAATGTAGAGCATGTTCTGTGCTCTACAGTTAAACTTCCAATTGTTATCATAAAAACCAATTAATCACAGTGTAATTTCAATTAACGAGCCTGAGCTTTAGCTAATTTTCGATAGTGATGTAGAATTGGTTCGGTATAGCCATTGGGTTGGACGATACCTGAAAATATTAGAGCAGAAGCGGCCTGAAATGCAAGACTCTGCTCAGTATTGTTTGACATGGGAATATACCATTCATCTGAACTGTTTTGTTGATCAACAATACGGGCCATACGTATGAGAATTTCTTTTATCTGATTTTCAGTACAGATTCCGTGGAATAACCAATTTGCAATGTGTTGACTGGATATTCTAAGTGTTGCTCTATCTTCCATGAGCCCAACATCATGAATATCAGGAACCTTTGAACAGCCAATCCCTTGTTCTACCCAACGAACAACATAGCCTAGAATTCCCTGGATATTATTTTCAAGTTCAGTGGTTATATCTTCAGCCGTCAGCTTTTTGTTTGTAGGCATTAGTGGAATTGTGAGAATATCTTCAAACAGGAACTTTGCACTGCTTGCTAGTTCTTTTTGTACTGCTTGCACATCAGTTTGATGATAATGTAGAGCATGCAATGTTGCTGCAGTAGGGGAAGGAACCCAGGCGGTATTAGCCCCTGATTTAGGATGCTCAATTTTTTGTTTCATCATTTGCTTCATTTCATCTGGCATGGCCCACATGCCTTTCCCTATTTGGGCCCTTCCATGAAAGCCGCAGGACAGACCCACATCAACATTATAGTCTTCATAAGCAGATATCCAAGGCTGTTGCTTAATCCCTGCCTTCGGCAAGAAAGCCCCAGCATACATACTGGTGTGGATTTCATCACCAGTTCGGTCAAGAAATCCAGTATTGATAAAAATAACGCGATGTTTTGCAGCTCTAATACACTCTTTCAGATTAACGGTAGTGCGACGCTCTTCATCCATAATGCCAAGTTTGATGGTATTGGTTTTTAGTTTAAGAAGCTGCTCAACTGCAGCAAATAGTTTGCAAGTGAATTCAACTTCTTCTGGTCCGTGCATTTTAGGTTTTACGATGTAGATGCTGCCTGCTTGAGAATTACCTGAATTAGTACGATTGAGATCAATTGAACCAATTAAGCTAGTCACTACAGCATCAATAATACCTTCGGGCAAGTCTTCTACTCCAATATCGGTATTCTGTAATAGCTCAGAATTCATCAATTGACCCACATTACGAGCAAACAGTAGAGATGTTCCTGAGAGTTGAAATTGGTTACCCTCTAAGTCAGTATATTGTCTGTCGGATTCCATTTGGCGAACAATAGTTTTATCTTTCTTAGTAAAACTAACACTCAAGTTACCTCGCATGAGTCCTAACCAATTTCGGTAGGCAATTAGTTTGTCTTCAGCATCTACTGCAGTTACGGAATCTTCGAAATCAATGATGGTAGTCAGTGCTGATTCAATAATGATATCTTGCATAGCAGCGATATCTGTAGCACCAATTTTACCCGTGGGGTCGAACTGTAATTCTACATGTAATCCATTATTGACTAGCAAAATAGAGCTTGGTTGTGCCATTAATCCTTTATAACCAAGCAATTGAAGTTGATTTTTGAGTGTTACCTGTTCGCCATTTTGTAATGTCATACACAGGCTTTTGTTGTCAATAAAATAATTTGAGACATCCGTATGAGAACCTGTGGTGCAAGGGAAGCATTGGTCAAGAAAGTTTTTTGCATAGGCAATAACTTTATCGGCTCGTTTGTGACTAAACCCCGTTGAGTTTTTTTGAACAGTTTCACCTTCATTAATATCACTGTCAATGACGTCGGTCCCGTACAATGCATCATAAAGACTACCCCAACGAGCATTTGCTGCGTTAAGTGCGAAGCGGGCATTGTTAACGGGTACTACCAACTGTGGTCCAGCGATCAATGCAACTTCAAAATCAACATCGGTTGTTTCTATTTGAAAATCTTCTTCTTGTTTTAGGATGTAACCAATGTCATAGAGATATTGGATGTAATCTTCCTGAATAAAATTTTTACCTTGATGTGTTTGATGGTATTCATCTATCTGTTGTTGCAAATGCTTCCGACGCTGAAGTAAAGCATTATTGCGAGGTGTAAAATTTCGCAAAATTTGTTTAAAACCAGCCCAAAATTCGCTCTCTCCAACTTGAGTAAATGGCAAAACCTCATCATTGATGAATCTTGAAAATGTTTTATTAATTATTATTTGTTGTGAATTTGTCATACTTATTACATTATTCCATCAATTAAGTGTTTAGACTGATCGTTACCAGTGTATTTTTTGAGAAATATGAAGCATAACAAAAGCCTGAATAGAAAATCATATTTACAAAAAAACTAAAATTAAGGAACTCACAAAATCATCAGTCGTTGATTCTTAAAAGGTATCCTAATTGTGCATGTATTTATATCGTTTATTTGATCTAAATCAACTCTAGAAATTATTGAAAGAATTACTATGCCGACAGTTGTAAGAACACAGCAATTATTGAGAGGGAATAATTAATGTATAAATTTTTTACGTTAGCAGCCTTAGGCCTGCTGATAAGCTTTATGCCGAGTTCTGTTTTACTCGCCGAAGACGATTCCGGTCGTGATACAGACGAAAATACAGTGGTGGTGATCGCCAACAAACAGTCACGAACCGTTTTTGAAGTGGTTGGGGCGGTATCAATTATCGATGCTGAGTCAATCGCCATAACCAATAGTGAAAATTTAGCTGATGCTCTTCGCTATGAAAGCAATATTGACATGGAGAATGCAGGCGCTCGATTTGGTTCTTCAGGTATTAATATAAGGGGTATTGGCCAAAATAGAGTCGCTGTTGAAGTCGATGGTGTGTCCAATGCCAAGCAGTTTTCGATTGGTTCCTACTCCAATGCGACTTCAATATTTCCTGAAACAGATTTAATTAAACGTATAGAAATACTTAATGGACCGGCTTCAACTCTTTATGGAAGTGATGCCATTGGTGGCATTGTCTCGATTCAAACTTGGGATCCAGTTGAGTTAATTCAAAAATCATCCGCTGAGAGATATTCAAAATTACGCATTGCTTATGATGGCAAGAATCAAGGACAGGCATTATCGGCCATTACTGCATGGCAATCTGAACAATTTGATTCAATGGTGTCGGTAACGACTCGCCAAGGTAAAGAGTTGCTAAATCATGATTCAATCACTACTCCTGCTGATTCTGTTGATTGGTCTGAAAATAATATTTTCACTAAATTTGTATGGAATACCAATGAATCAGATGTTTTAAGGATCAGTTTAAACGCATCAAATCGAAAACAGGACACAGAAATTAATTCATTTCTTGGTCAAGAGCGATTTTCAAGAACAACAGAGTTAATTGGTAATGATGCACAGGATAATTATAAAGTTATTGCGAATTATGATTTTTCCTTAGATAACAATTGGTTTGATGACGGCTTATTCAAAGCCTATTACGGTGCGACTAGTTTTGAACAGACTACCAATGAACTGCGTTCTTCACGCAGAGGTACACCACTTGCCCAATATCGATATTTTGAATATCAACAGAGTGAGGTGGGTATTGAGCTTAATTTAAATAAAACGCTCAATTCAGATAATGCTACTCACAGTATGATTTTTGGCATTGACATAAATTATGCGTCAATTGAAGAACTAAGAGATGGCTCTGAGACAAACCTAACAACCGGCATTACTAATACGAGCATCCTCAGTGAGGAATTTCCAAGACGAGATTTTCCCAATTCAGACGTTGATACTGTGGGTTTATTTGTTCTGGATGAGATAAAGATAGACGGCACGCCTTGGACATTAATACCTGCGATAAGAGTTGATCATTATCAGCTCAGTCCATCTCGGGATAGTCTTTTCGATGCCAATGGTACTGATACTGAAATTGTGTCAATTAGTGAGACTGACTTTTCTCCAAAGTTGGGTGCTATGTATGAATGGTCGGACAATACCAATGTCTACTTTCAATACGTTCACGGATTTAGAGCACCACCCTTCGATGACGTAAATATTGGTCTTAATATTCCGTTGTTTAACATTAAAGCAATCGCTAATCCAGATTTGAGGTCAGAATCTTCAGATGGCTATGAAATAGGCCTTAGAACAAAATCAGAGGATCAGTACTTTGAAGCCACAGTATTTTTAACAAATTACCAAGACTTTATTGAGTCAAAAGCAATCATCGGAATCGAGCCAGAAACAGGAGCATTACTATTTCAGTCGCGTAATATTGAAGAAGCAAAAATTTCTGGTGTTGAACTATCGCACCGTTGGCAAATAGGCCCCCAACTTAAAAGTTATTCAACCTTATCGACAACTCGTGGTGACAATGAAATTACAAATCAGCCATTGAACTCAATATCACCTGCTAAATTTGTCCATAACCTTGAATGGACCGGCGATGATGGTCATTGGTCTGTTAATCTTTATTCTAGTTTTGTCAAAAAAGTTTCGAGAGTTGATGAGACAAATAATGACTACTTCAAACCATCTGGCTATGCAGTTTTTGATCTATTTTATAATTATAATTTTAGTGATAAGCACCATATCCAGGTGGGTTTATTCAATTTAACCAATAAAAAATATTGGAACTGGCAACAGGTCAAAAATTTCTCAACCAATGAAACAATCATTGACTCTTTGTCACAGCCATCAAGGACACTATCGGTTTCCTATCATTTATATTTGTAATATCGAATGTTGGTTTGATATAGGTCAATATATTGCTTTAAAAGTAGGTCTAAAATCTTGATTAAGATAAATATATTATGTCGGGTGTGAATTATTTTGTCCTGACCCAATGAATTAATTTAACAGTAATTAGAAAAATAAAATCATAAAAATAGTTCTTAAATTTTAAAACTGGAGAGTCATCAATGAATATCTTTAAAACCTCCCTACTTATCACTGCATTGACTGCAGGGTTAGGTGCCACTTCATGTAGTAATGCAGAAGACAGTGCAGCAGCCCATAAGGCAGAAATGCTAGCAGGCTCAAATCTATCAGCAATGTTAGAGCAGGGAAAATCTTTATTTGATAATAACTGTGCGGCCTGTCACCAGACCACTGGATTGGGTATGGCGGGTGTGTTCCCACCATTAGCTGGTTCTGATTACTTAGTGGCAGACAAAATGCGAGCTATTAATACCGTCATTGGTGGCTTGAGTGGTGAGATAACCGTCAATGGTAAAAAATACAACGCTGTCATGCCGAACTTCTCATATCTTAAAGATGATGAAGTTGCGAGTATCGTGACTTACGTGATGAATAGCTGGGGTAACAAAGGCTATAACGTCGATGCTAAGGATGTAGCAAAGGCTAGAAAGAATACCGCTGCAGTTCCGACGGGTGCTCCGTCTGACCATCCAGGTCGTACCAGTTCTGAAGCAGGGTATGAAGGAGCTCCCTCTGGTATTGATCCACAAAGCGCTGTTCAAATGATTACTACAGACGGACCCAAAATGACCGTTGCTGAAGGTAAGATAGCAACAAAGATATTCTTTGAGCGATGTGCTGGTTGTCATGGTGTTCTCAGAAAAGGCGCTACGGGTAAACCATTGACTACTGACATCACTCGCCCCAAAGGTACAGAGTACCTGAAGACGATGATTACTTATGGTTCTCCTGCAGGTATGCCGAACTGGGGTACTTCTGGTGATTTAACTAAAAAAGAAATAGACATCCTCGCTCGTTTCTTACAACACGAGCCTCCAGTACCTCCAGAGTGGGGTATGGATGCGATGAAAGATTCTTGGACAGTTTTTGTTAAGCCAGAAGACCGTCCTAAAAAGAAGATGAACAATCTGAATCTGGAAGATATCTTTTCAGTGACATTAAGAGATGCGGGTGAAGTCGCTTTGATTGATGGTGCGAGTAAAGAAATTATTACCATTCTAGAAACCGGTTATGCAGTACATATCTCTCGTGTATCAGCTTCTGGGCGTTATATCTTTGTCATCGGACGTGATGCTAAAATCGACCTGATTGACCTCTACATGAAGACTCCAAAGATTGTTGCGACCATTAAAGTAGGTTTAGAAGCTCGTTCTGTTGAGACATCCAAGTACAAGGGTTATGAAGACAAGTATGCGATTGCTGGTGCCTATTGGCCTCCACAGTTCACCATCATGGACGCTGATACTTTAGAGCCTCTAAACATCGTATCAACACGTGGCATGACCGTTGATACTAACGAGTATCATCCTGAGCCACGAGTTGCAGCAATTGTTTCGTCACATGAGCATCCTGAATTTATCGTTAATGTTAAAGAAACAGGCAAAGTGTTATTAGTTGATTACAGTGACATTGAGAATCTATCTGTGACTACTATCAATGCAGCTCGTTATCTTCACGATGGTGGTTGGGATAGGACGCATCGTTATTTCTTAACAGCGGCAAACAAGTCTAACAAGATTGCAGTTATCGATTCTAAAGATCGTAAATTGACAGCCTTGATTGATGTCGACAAGATCCCTCACCCTGGTCGTGGTGCTAACTTGGATGATCCAAAATATGGACCAGTTTGGGTAACCAGTGCCCTTGGTAATGACAAGGTCACCTTCATTGGCACAGACCCTGTAAATCATCCTAAGAGTGCATGGAAAGTAGTGCGAGTACTCAAAGGCATGGGTGGTGGTTCACTGTTTGTTAAGTCTCACCCCAAGTCTAGTAATCTATGGGTTGATGCTCCACTGAACCCTACCAAAGAGTTCTCTCAAGGGATTGCAGTATTTGATGTGAACAACCTTGAAGCTGGTTTCGAAGTTCTACCCATTGCTAAATGGGCTGACATTGGAGATGTAGGCGCACAACGTGTTGTACAGCCTGAATACAATGCAGCAGGTACCGAAGTTTGGTTCTCAGTGTGGAATGCTAAAGATCAAGAATCTGCCATTGTTGTGGTCGATGACAAGACACGTAAGTTGATTAAAGTAATCAAAGATAAGCGTCTCATCACTCCAACAGGTAAATTCAATATTTTGAATACGGTAGATGATATCTACTAAACCGAATAACCGGGCTGTGGGTTTATTGTTCTTATCTAACCCTCTCCAATGAACTCATAGCACGGTTTGTATTCTTTAGAAGCAAGTTTCATGCGGCGCTGCTTTATGAAAGCCTGAAGTAAGTTATCAACTTCAGCACATAAAGTAGCATCGCCTTTTAGCTTGTAAGGTCCATACTTTTCAATGGCTTCAATGCCATTTTCTTTTACATTTCCCGTCACAATCCCTGAAAAAGCTTTTCTTAAATTTGCAGCCAAAGAATGTTTACTCTGATTTCGAGTAAGGTCTAGGGCCGCCATTTTTTGATGATCGGGTTCAAAGGGTTGTTGAAATAAATCATCAATGGTCAGCCGCCAATTAAAGTGAAAGGCATCATCCATATCTTTTCTAAATTGCGTCACATTTGCCATACACTGTAAAAGTTCTTTTGCAACCTGATCGGGATCGTCAATGATTATTTTGTACTTTGAACATGCCTCATCGCCCAATGTATTTCTGATAAACCGGTCAATTTTGTCAAAGTAAGCCACGGAATCTTTATTACCAGTGAAAATGAGCGGCAAGGGCAGGTTGTTGTTTTTTTCGTCCAGTAACACACCTAGAATATAAAGAATTTCTTCCATGGTGCCTACACCACCTGGGAATACGATAATTCCATGTCCTAATCGTACAAATGCTTCTAGACGTTTTTCAATGTCGGGCATGATCACCAATTCATTCACTATTGGATTCGGTGATTCTGCCGCAATGATCCCAGGCTCAGTGATGCCAATAAAACGACCATCATGGATGCGTTGCTTAGATTGGCCAATGAGTGCACCCTTCATGGGTCCTTTCATCGCTCCCGGTCCACATCCTGTGATGATGTTAATTGCTCGTAGTCCTAATCGGTAACCTACATCCTTGGTGTATTCGTATTCTTCATCGGATATTGCATGACCTCCCCAACAGACGACCTGATTGGGTTCAATACCGGGTTTAATAGCCTGTGCATTGCGTAGCATGATGAAGATTGCATTGGTGATTAAATCATTGGAACTAAAATCAAAATCTGGATTGTTGGCCAATGCCTGATCGAGGAATACGATATCGCGTAATACTGAAAAGAGATGTTCTCTTATGCCTTTGATCATCACGCCGTCAACGAACGCCTGATTGGGTGCGTTGATAATTTCGAGTTCTATGCCTCTATTTTTCTGTAAGACATTAATATCGAAATTTTCATACTGAGATTGGACGTGTCGGATATCATCGGTGATTTCAAGGCTATTGAGTACTGCCAATGCACATTTCTTGAATAACTCTTTAATACCTCCTTCTGAGCTATCTCTTATTCTTGAGACCTCATTGAGGGACAGGATGTTACTCGTTGGGTTGGGTCTGATGACTGTGTTTTGGAATTTATTACTCACGACTGCTCCGGTTTATTTTGATTTGTGCTTCCTAATGTTCTAACTATAGATGTAAACGTTGATTATTCATACTGATTGAGTTGTAACAATGTTTTATAGCTGGTTATTTCTTTGTATCAGGCCTCGGTGCCATTGGTCTATAATTGCTGGACGCCGTTAACCCGTCCATGGGGGCTTCGCTGCAGCATCCCTGCTGCAGAGACCTGCAATTATAGACCAATGGCACAGAGCCCTTTAATTGGCTGTTTTTTTTAGTTTCACCAGTAAAAAAACATGTCGTTTTTGGCGGGTTTTATTGACTGTTTCTCTACTCATCGGTATAGTCCGCTAGCTCAGTGAATACAGTGTGTTAGAACGATTTCTTATGCACATTTGCAAACCTAAAACAAAGAATTGTCATGCGACTTAAAGACTTCAATTTTCAATTGCCGGAAGAATTGATTGCCCAGTATCCTCTTGAGGAACGTACTGCGAGTCGATTGCTTTGTTTGGACGGTGAAAATGGCGGTATAGAGCATCGGTATTTTGCTGATCTGTTGCAGATTGTTGAGGCGGGTGATTTGCTTGTATTTAATAATACTAAAGTAATTCCTGCTCGTTTGAGTGCGACTAAAAGTACCGGTGGTAAGGTTGAGATTCTTATTGAGCGTCTCACTTCTAATTTTGAAGCGCTTGCTTATATCAAGGCGAGTAAATCTCCTAAAGCGGGTTCTTTGCTTTTATTGGAAGATGGTACTGAGGTTGAGGTTGTTGGTCGGGACGATAATCTTTATCGACTAAAAACTGTTGATGGGTCAGATTTTATGATTTATTTGGACGCTATGGGTCACATGCCATTGCCTCCATACATTAAGCGCGCTGATGAAATTTCTGACCGTGAACGTTATCAAACGGTATATGGCGAACATGATGGTGCTGTTGCGGCTCCTACTGCTGGGCTTCATTTTAGTGAAGAGTTGATATCAAAGCTTAAAGCTAAAGGTGTTGAAACTGGTTTTGTGACGCTGCATGTCGGTGCAGGGACTTTTCAGCCGGTTCGTGTGGATGATA
>JAUUZN010000191.1 GCA_030589945.1 Gammaproteobacteria bacterium
AGACTTTGCCGAGACAGCTTTGCCGAGCAGATGTGTATAATTGCCTATGATAAAATCTATATAATTTATAAAAATATTAGATAAATCTACGTAGCATTGAAAAAAGGAACGGCTTTTGCATAGAAATTAACCAAGAATTGCGTTGTTAATATTATAGCAATATAGTTTGGTATATATGAGGTGTGGAAAATGGATAAAGGCCCAATCCTAAATTTGGTTGATCCCTTTGTTTCTATTTTGTTAACTTCATAGCTTGTTAAACATGCTGTAGTAACGCTACTATATGACGAGATTAACTATAATTTATAGTGAGGGCATATAAATGGCTGAAGGTGACGAAGACATTGATGGTGAAGAAGGTGATATTACTGAAGGTTTAGAAGCAAAAAAAACCAGTGGTAAGAAAATTGTAATCATTGTTGCTGCTGTTATCGTTCTGGCTTTAATCGGTTGGGGCGCCATGATGTTTATGGGCGGGGACGGTGAAGAAACCGCTGGTGACGGGGAGGGTGTCGAGCTATCTGACGATGGTGAGATTGCTGTGTCAAATGAAGCGGCTCAAAATTTACCTGTTTACCATCAGGTTAAGGATATGCTTGTAAACCTCGACACCGGTGGACGTGGCATAATTTTGTTGCGGGTTACTGTTTCGCTAGAGCTGGAGAGTGAAGAGGATAGAGTGAATATTGAACAATTGATGCCAGCTATCATGAATGATTTTCAGGTTTACCTCAGGTCACTGAGACCAGATGATCTTGAGGGGACTAAAGGATTAACGCGCATTCAAGAAGAGCTTCTTGTGCGTATAAATCAGTCGATTACTCCTTTTAGGATACGGCGTATATTGTTTGAGGATTTTTTGATAACACCTCAGTAATGTTCACCATTAGAGTGAGTTAGCAGTCAGGAATATGAGTGATGATAGATGATGATGACGAACCAGTTGATGATGAAGCGATGGCCGCCGAGTGGGAGGCTATGGCTGGAGGCGATGACGGTGAAAGCCAGGATGACATGGCCGCCGAGTGGGAAGCTATGGCTGGTGACGCTGGTGAGGATGAAGATGATGAGATGGAGGGAACACCGGGCCGTGTTCTAGACCAGGATGAAATCGACAGTCTGCTGGGATTTGATGGTGACGAGGGTGCAGAGGAAGCAAGTGGTATTCATGCGATCATCAACAGTGCCTTAGTTTCCTATGAACGTCTGCCAATGATGGATATTGTTTTTGACCGCATGGTTAGAATGATGTCAACATCGCTTAGAAATTTCACTTCAGATAACATTGAAGTATCGCTCGATAATATAACATCTGTCAGGTTTGGTGATTATCTGAATTCTATACCACTGCCTGCAATGCTTGCTGTTTTCAGAGCTGAAGAGTGGGACAACCATGGTCTAATGACCATTGATTCCAGTCTGATTTACTCAATTGTGGATGTGCTGCTTGGTGGTCGACGCGGCACAGCGGCTATGAGAATTGAGGGCCGACCCTACACAACAATTGAGCAAACACTCATTGAGCGTATGATTTCGGTTATCCTGAAAGATATGTGCGCAGCTTTCGAGCCGCTCAGCCCGGTTAGTTTCATCTTTGATCGACTAGAGACCAACCCACGATTTGCAACAATTGCCAGACCACCCAATGCTGCGGTTCTTATTAAGCTCCGCGTTGATATGGAAGATCGTGGTGGAAGGTGTGAAATTTTATTCCCTTATGCTACCCTGGAGCCTATTCGTGAATTGCTGCTGCAAAGATTTATGGGTGAAAAATTTGGCCGTGACAGTATTTGGGAAGGGCATTTGGCAACTGAGCTTTGGTCAGCTGAAATTGGCCTAAATGCTATTCTTGATGAGCAAACAATGTCACTAAACGAGGTTATGAAGTTCGAAATTGGCCAGACTTTGGTTTTTAATAAGACACCAAATGATGAAGTTGTGCTAAAATGTGGTGAAGTGCCCATGTTGAGTGGTGCACTTGGGCGGTCTGGCCAGATGATGGCTCTGAAAATTACGCGGACAGCTGAAAGATTGAACAAGAAAAATGTGCCTGTCGAAAAAGAACAAGAACTTGAAACGCTTTAGGAAGTGGTGATTAGCTTATGGACTCTCTGGTAATGCTGGCTTTGGATAGTATTTTGGCCCTATTTTTATTGGGTGTTATGATAATGGGGGTGATGGTTTACCGCAAATTGTCAATTATCAAGGACGGTCATGCAGAATTGGCGCGTTTGGTTGATGACCTTAATCAGGCAGTAAATAATGCGCAACAAAGTGTCGGTGGAATCAAGGTCGCTGCCATTGAAGCCGAGGGTGAGTTGCAAGGCACTATTAATAAAGCCAGAGCAATGGTTGATGAGCTATCCTTGATGACAGAAGTTGGTGATAATTTAGCCAACAGACTTGAAGCAGGTTCCAGCCCTTCTCCTAAAAGTCCAAAGGGTAAAAAAACCAAGCTTGAAGAACAGTCCAAGCAACAAAAGGATATTATGGCCGCGCTAAAAGAAGCGCGCTAATAGCTAACATGTTACTATAAAAGGTATAAAGGCGAGAAATATGATAGACAATATTTCGAAGAAATCGAAACTCATTCCAGTATTTTTTCTGGTATTGCTCCTTGCATTTGCTGCTCGAGTTGACAATGTCAAACGCGGTGTTGATTTGCTGATCACGCCTGCCATTGCAGCTGAGCCGGTTATTTCGATGGAGCCACAAGACGCAGAGCAAAAAGAGAAAACAACATCCAGTCGTTTAGCAAGTCAGCCTATTGCCGATGAAGTTGATGACGCTGAAATATATTCAAATGACGTTGAAGATATTTTAATTCAGTTCAGGGAACAGCGCGATAAGTTAAACGCACGTGAGAAAGTTCTCTACGACCTGCAGGTACAGATGTTTAAGGCTGCCGAAAAAAAAATCAATGACCAGATTGTCGAATTGAAAGCTATTGAAAGAGAATTAAAAAAATTGCTCAGTCTATATTCTGAAACTGAAGAAAAGCAATTAAAGCGTATCGTCAAAATGTATGAAAGTATGAAGTCAAAGTCAGCGGGGCCACGCTTTGAGCAGCTTGATTTGTCTGTGCAAATGGATATTGCCATGCGTATGAAAGAAAAAAATATGGCTTCCATTATGGAGGCAATGTCTGTTGAGGCCGCAAATATTTTGACTACAGAGCTTGCAACACGGGGTGATACTCCAACTATGGATGAATTAAAGAAGTCTGTTTCGGGTAAATAGGAACAAAATATTTAATAGAACATTAACTTAGCAGTTCTAATGTAGTTATCTGATTAACTCTATAGAGTATAAGGTAAAGTGGGAGTGAATGGGTATGGCAAAAATGTCGGATGCTGTAAGTTTAGAGGATCGAGTGCAATCGTTGCAGGGTGACCAGGGTGACCAGGGTGACCAGGGTGACCAGGGTGATATGGTTAATGTCAATGAAGTACAGAGCTTGGTAGACAGTATGTTGGCTGGAATTCCTCCGCAAGCTGATGCAGCACAGGTGCCAGACAACCTTCAAGAGACTGTGGATTTTCTGGAAGGCGCAAAAGATGCGATAGATGACCTTAAAGCCTATGATTTTGTAAATAACAGAATACCGTTGGCAAAAGAGCATCTTGATGAAATTATCCAGCAAACAGAGAGCGTAGCGGGTGCTATAATGGACGCCGCTGAAGACATTAACAGCATTGCGGAACAGTTAGAGGGTGAGCATAAGGAAAAGTTGGAACAAATTTCTACCGCACTTTTTGAATCCTCGGCATTCCAGGACATTACCGGTCAGCGCATTACCAAAGTTGAGCGGCTCTTTGGTCATTTGAACGAGCGTCTGGGTATGCTCGCTATGGCGATTGGTGATAGTTACATTGCTCCAGATGAAGATATTGAAAAAGATGATGAGGGAATTGCGGTTCATGATGAAGACCTTTTAAATGGACCTCAATTAGAAAATGAAGCGAACTCGCAAGATGATATTGACGCTATTTTAGCAATGTTTGACTAAGGATGATGGGTTTCAGGCATGTTCAGCCCAACTAAAAATAAAAGTAGACTTGTAGGGGATTCCACAACAGGAGTTTTTGTTTCTCTCTATTTGATCGTGCTTGCCTTTTTTATCGTCATGAATGTTATTTCTAACCAAGTTAAGTCTAAAGATTCTGCCTCTGTCAGCAGCGTTAACGATACATTTAAAGCTAAATATATTCGTGAGGCAGATAAGTTATTACCACCACCCGACGGGCGCGCCAGTAGCCCTAACCGCGACTTTCACACAAGCATAGAAAATGCTCTTCAATTTTCTGAACTTGAAATTAAAAACCGGCATGTATCTCGTGGGGGTAGCCAGTTGCGGGTAGATATTAATGTGGATGATATTTTTCTGCCAAATTCAACCATATTAAATCAGAAAACAAGTGAAACACTTAAAAATCTGGTTCATTTGATGAATACAGCTCCAGAAGATGAAAAGAGGGAGTTCGCTTTTTTCTTCGGTTATGGTGATAGCGATTTTGATGATGAAAGGCGGATTAAGCGCACTCTGGCAATGCAACGGTCAGGGGTGCTCGCAAGGCATTTGCAAAGCATCAAGGCAACAGACGGGACTTTTACCACTGGTTTTAGATCAACGGATGAACAGATGGTGACCGCAGTCTTTAGAACATCGTCATTAAGGAATTATCCTCTCTTTTTAGAGCGCATGGAAGGGCAATTTTAATGGCCAGCATGTGGAAAGATGAGGACTCAAGGAACCCACCAAACTCAGCGGGCTGGATGCTGACATTC
>JAUUZN010000108.1 GCA_030589945.1 Gammaproteobacteria bacterium
GTGGATGTATCACACCGATGGTGGCAAGGGTGTACAGCTGATCAAAGAACCAAAAACAATCAAAGCGATGGGTGCAGCTTTTGGTAATGATAAACGTTATATGTGGTTTGAAAGTCGAAATGCTGATTGGGATTACAACGCGCAGTTGCCTCAATACCAGGTGCATCAATATGATCGTAAAAAAGGCACCACTCAACAGATGACCACTGAGTATGGCTCAGCGATGCGACCCGCCTTAACACCGGATGGGAAATACATGGTTTATGCCAATCGCTTTGAGCAGCAGACCGGTTTTCGTCTGCGTGATTTAAGCAGTGGTGATGATAGCTGGCTGGCCTATCCTGTGCAACGTGATGAGCAAGAATCACGAGCCACCATGGGTTCAATGCCCGGTTACAGTTTTACACCAGATTCTAAATCTCTCGTTGCTAGTTATGGCGGGAAAATTTGGTCCATTGATATTGCATCAACCACGCAGACTGAAATACCCTTTGAAGTTGATGTCGACCTTGATATTGGTCCTGAGGTTCGCTTTGAATACCCCATCAGTGATGATGCTGAATTTACCATCAGTGAAATTCGCCATCCAATGCTTTCACCAGACGGAAAGAGGCTCACCTTTTCCGCAATGGACCGTATTTATGTAATGGACTATCCGGGCGGGAAACCTAAAAGGTTGACCAAGGATACCATGGGTGAGTTTATGCCGGTTTGGTCACCCAACGGTAAATGGATTGCCTATGTCACCTGGAGTAATAAGGCGGGTGGCGCGATAAAAAAAGTGAAGTCTAAGGGTGGCAAATCAAAACAGTTGACCCGTCAAAATGCAGTTTATAGGGGCCCTGTTTGGAGTCCAGATGGCAAGAAAATTCTTGCTTCAAAGGGTGCTAAGCGAGAGTTACTCAACGCATTAGGTTTTTATTTTAACGAGCGAGTGGGGCACTTTATTTGGGTCAGCGCAAACGGAGGAAACACTAATAATATTACACCCGTAGCTGGCCGAGGTAATCTTCATTTTACTAACGATAGTAATCGTATTTATGCCTATGGAAAGGATGGTTTAGTGTCCTTCAGGTGGGACGGCAGTGATGAGCAACATCACTTAAAGGCGACCGGTTATAAAAGTGCACGAGCTAAAAAAGCACCCGAAGCGCAACAGCTCACCATGTCACCCGATGGCAGCAAGGCGCTGGGTTGGGATAATAATCAAGCCTACATTATTGAAGTGCCTATGGTGGGTGAGAAGAATATTCCATCGGTCGATTTAAATGCCTTTGACGGCGCACCCGTTCCTGTGAAAAAACTTTCAACAATTGCGGCAGACTTTCCCCGTTGGTCTAGTAACAGTGAAGATGTTTACTGGTCAATCGCCAACGCCTTTGTTTATTTTGATGTCAGTGATGCGAAAGATTTTGAAGAGGTGCAAAAGGCTAAGAAGAAGGCTGATAAAAAAGCCAAAGAGGAAGAGAAAAAAAACAAAAAGGATAAAGAATCAGTCGTTACCGAAAATTCTGATGAGGATGAACCGAAAGAAGAAGACAAGAAAAAAGATGATAAAGAAAAAGTTTTTGAGCCTAATGAAATTAGAATTGAAATAGCCGCCAAAAGAGATATTCCAAAGGGAAAAACTCTTCTACAAAATGCTCGAATTATTAGTATGAATGGTGATGAAATAATTGAGTCTGGTGATATTTATATTGTCAACAATCGCATTAAGGCACTAGGAGCTAGTGGTTCTGTTGAGGTTGATGGGGCTGTTAAGAAACTGGATCTGTCAGGCAAAACAATTATACCAGGATTTATTGATACTCATTATCATGCCCAGTGGTTAATACCGAATCTTCACGCAGAGCAGGCGTGGCAATATTTAACGACCTTAGCTTATGGGGTGACAACCACCAGAGATCCTCAAACGGCCACCACAGATGTTTTAACTTATGCTGATATGGTCAAGTCAGGGGAGATGTTGGGACCTCGGGTTTATTCAACAGGACCGGGTGTATTTTGGTCTGAGAAAATTGAATCATTTGATGATGCTAAAAATGCTCTTAAGCGTTACAGTGACTACTACGATACTAAAACATTTAAGATGTACATGACCGGCCAACGCAAGGTTCGTCAATGGTTAATTAAAGCGGCTAAAGAGTTAGAACTTATGCCTACAACTGAAGGCGGCTTGTCGTTTAGAATTAACCTAACTCATGCCATCGATGGCTATCCTGGTATGGAGCATTCGTTACCGGTTAATCCATTGTTTAGTGACGTTAGAAAACTCTTTTCAACATCAGGCATTTCGTACACTCCAACCTTCATTGTTGACTATGGTGGCCCCTTTGCTTTGAATCATTATTTTGCTACCGAAGATGTAATGGGTAATGAAAAAGTGAAAAACTTTATTCCATATTTTGACTATGCACCTAAAGCACTGAGACGCTCGGGTTGGTTTCATGCTGATGAATACATCTATCCAAAACAGGCTGAGTTCGTTGATGCGCTTGTTGCTGGTGGCGGACGAGCTGGGATCGGTAGCCACGGTGAGTTCCAAGGTCTAGGATATCATTGGGAGCTATGGGCTGTAGCATCAGGTAACATGGACACTCATCAGGCGCTAAAGATAGCAACTATTCAGGGCGCCGAAGCTGTGGGACTACAAAATGATGTTGGTTCTCTAGAAGTTGGTAAGCTTGCGGATTTAGTTATTCTTAATAGTAATCCGCTAGTCAACATTCGTAACAGTACTGACATTGCTCAGGTCATGAAAAATGGCCGTCTTTATGATGCCAATACACTTGATGAAGTCTGGCCTCGGGTTAAGAAGTTACCGAGTCAACATTGGAAGTATAAAAAACCAATGTCTAAGGCTGGTATTAGAAACTAGGGTTTATAAATGGCAGATTCTTTTTTTAAAAAGCTAAAACGTCGCAATGTATTTAAGGTCGGTGCGGCTTATCTCGTACTTGCGTGGGTGGTCATACAAATTTCTTCCGAAGCCGTTCCTGCTTTGCACCTACCAGATTGGGTTAATTCAGCGGTTTTCTTTTTTGGGCTCATTGGGTTTCCGTTTGCATTATTTTTTGCTTGGGCCTTTGAGGTTACGCCCGATGGGATAAAATTAGAGAAAGATGAGCAGACAGAATTAGATTCCCAAGAAGAGCTACAATCTGAGAATAAAAATATAGATTATAAAAAATCAATCGCGATATTACCCTTTGTAAATATGTCGGCTGAACAAGAGCAGGAGTATTTTTGTGACGGCCTCACGGAAGAGTTGCTTAATGTTTTTGCCAGTCGGCAAGATTTAAGGGTAGCCTCCAGAACCTCAAGTTTTGCCTATAAAAATAAGAATGTCAGTCTCACCGAAATAGCGGAAAAATTGCAGGTTGAGCATGTTTTAGAGGGCAGCGTCCGTAAAAGTGGAGACAGTATTCGTATCACCGCTCAGCTGATTGAAGTTGCCACAGATTCTCACCTCTGGTCACAAACTTACAATCGTCAATTGGATGATATTTTCGTCATCCAAGATGATATTGCCAACATGATTATGGATGCGTTAAAAGTTAAGTTAACCACTACTCAACCAGATCATTTAACCACTAAGGACAGTCAAGCCTATGAGTATTTTTTGCGGGGCGTTGGCTACGCTTCAAGCAAAGGAAACAAAGATCAACGTTTGGCAATTGAGCTCTTTCAAAAGGCGCTTGAGATTGATCCACTTTTTGTTAGAGCATGGATAAAAATAGCGGAATCAAGTGCGCTATATGCGATGTTTTTAAGCGGTGGTGAGCGTTGTCGAAAAATTACCTCTGAAGCGGGAGCTAAAGCCATCGAGCTTGCCCCTGATTACGCAGAAAGCTACATGGCTCGAGGTTATGCATACCTTGCTAATAAGAAGTATTCAGAGGCTGAAAAAAAGTTTTTCAAAGCCATTGATCTCGATCCTTCTCTGGCAATTGCTTATCATTATTTGGCTAGAAGTGCATTTTTTCAAGGGAACATGGAACAGGCTTTAAATTATTTTTTAAAAAGTACCAAACTTGATAGTGAAGATTTTGAAAGCCCTCTTTTAGCGCTGCAACTTTTTGATAGTAATCATGATGAGGGTGAGAAACTAAAGATAGCAAAAATTGGTGTAGAGCGAGCAAAAAAACAATTGCTTGATTATCCGAATAATCAGCGAGCCTATTATTTAGGAATAAGCGGACTATTCGAACTTGGTGAACGCGACCTTGCTAACACATGGGCAGAACGCGCCTTACAAATAGCGCCGGACGATACAGCTACAAACTATAATCTTGCATGCTACTATACGAATATAGGCGACTATAATAAGGCTCTGGACCTGTTAGAACACTCAATCTCATCAAGGGTATGGATTGAAAACGATCCAGATTTAAAGCCTCTTTATGATCTTCCGCGCTTTCAAGCATTACTGGCTACATTAGATAACTAAGACATCAGCCAATAGACTAAACCTTGGGTATCACCATTAATACTATAATGTACCAATGGGGGAGCCGGGTGGTATGGGCTTGATCGAAGGAACTAGTTCTTTAGTATCAGAATTTAAAAATTGCTCAATGTCTTTTTTGGCCTGGATCAACATCGCCTTCTGAGGTGTTGAACCGCTGCGCTTGTTCTTTAGCCAACTCTGTAACTCTCTTAAAGATAAATGGGTGATTGCCCTGACCTGTGGGGTCGCTTCTTCATCGACTGCCAGGCTAAATAACTGTTTAAGTACTGCCCAATTAATGTTTCGTTGCACCTCAGCAAGGTATGGATATTTAGTACTTTTTTTCCAACTGGAATTAACGATGTCAGTCTGTACTTTAGCCAGTCCGATATTGTTAGGGTTCAGTGCTTTTTGTTGGATCAATCGAGCTGCGCGGCTGGGATCTAATAATAATTCGAGGGTGTGACTTGCAGCTGTTGCGACCGCGGACAAAGCATCGAATGAAGGTAGAGCGTTGCCTGTAAAGTTTTCTCTGTCTCTGGGATAACCATATGCAGGCGGCGGTATCATCGAGAGAATATTTTTAGGGATAGCAAGCTCTTCACTCGACATGGTTTTTAGCAGTACTTCAAGTGCGCGTTGTTGTCGCGCTGAACTCACTTCACTCAACTGCTTTACAGACTTGTTTTCAGTGTCCTCTGCTCTGTGAGAATATTCGTAGTTTAACCCTCCAATGAGTTTTGCAGCAGCATCGGATTGAAAGCGATGAAATAAATAAACGGGTACCAATATTTTTTCAAGCGTTGACCAGGGCACATCGTTTTTAATGCTCGCTTCGCCAAACTGATTTAAGGCAACTCGTCGAACTTTTAAAACTCTTAATAATTCTTCACTGGGATCACTGCCATTGTCCCAAAGGCTGGCATTGGGATGAGCCATAGAACCAGCTCTTGAGTCTTGATCGGTAATAAAGGGTATTCCACTGTCAGAAATTTGTTTGCGGATGTTCTTTAAACCTTGAGCTTCATCCTGTTCATTAAATTCACTATAAGCATATTTAATGGTTAATTTATCCCACTGGGCAATGCCACTTGCGTAAGCATTGTTTAACATAACTTCGCCAAACTTATCAATTTCAACCAATGGATGAGGATAATCCATAACTGAGCTTCGGCCAATCTGACTTGCTGCAAAATTATGACTTAAACCTAGAGTGTGACCAACCTCATGGGCAGAAAGTTGACGCAATCTTGCAAGCGCCATGGTCTGTAGCTCTACGGCGGATTCATCACCCTTTTTAAAGGGTGAAGTTAAACCCTGAGCGATGAGCATGTCTTGACGCACTCAGAGCGATCCTAGTGTGACATGTCCTTTTAAAATTTCACCCGTTCGTGGATCGACAATACTGTCGCCATAAGACCAGCCACGTGTTGAGCGGTGCACCCATTGAATAGTGTTGTATCGCACATCCATGGGATCCGCTGATTCAGGCAACATTTCAACCCTATAGGCATCTTTAAATCCAGCCGCTTCAAAGGCTTCAGACCACCAGGATGCACCATCCAGAAGAGCCGATCGCACGGGTTCTGGGACGCCTGAATCAAGATAATAAACAATAGGTTTAATGGCTTCACTCAATGCTTTTGATGGATCTTTTTTCTCGAGTCGATGTCGAACAAGTAATCGTTTAGTGAGAGGCTCACCCAGAGGTGTCGCATAGTCGTCATAAGAGATAAAAAATTGGCCAGTTCGGGGATCAAATTCTCTGGGACGATAATTATCATCTGGAAGTTTAATGAAGGAGTGGTGCGTTCTAAGGGTGACATATTCTGAACTTGGCGTGACCGAGCGAAGATATTGACCAGCCTTTGAGCCCTTCATGGTTAATGTTGCTTCAAGTTCGGTGTTATCAGGAAAATTTTTGCTACGTGGTAGGTAAATTGATGAGCGGCTTGCATCAGCAGAATAACTGCCTTGTTTCCTACTTTCTAAGCGCTGTTTGATATGATGAGAATCTCTTAATAAAAAATCAGTGAGGTCTATTAAAAGAAGGTTATTATCCTCTGCAACAATTTCAAATCCCCAAAGAATTGATGTTGCGAAGGCTTCATCGACGGCTGTGACTTCCGTTGGATTATTTGAGATTGCACGATAATCCAAATTGGGCTGTTGTAAAAATACTTTCGGTCCGGTGCGAACAAACTTAACGATCCTTTGATTACCCAATTGGCCGCGATCAAGGCTTAGATCATTTGAACCAACGCCTGTCGCTAAAGAGTTTACGTAGAGAAATTCTTGTTGATTAGAGTTAACTTCAAGATAAATTTTACCCGTTTTATCATCCCAGTAAAAAGCTAGGAAGCCGTTTTGTTTTTCCATAGACTGAGTAAATTTTTCAATGCTCTCAGATTTGAGAGCAACAGAGGCAATGAGTGAAAAAACAATCAACATTGCTTGAAAGAATGAAAATATTTTAAAAAGTTTAGGTGTGTTTCTCATAGCCGATCTCCATGTTTTTGATTTTGACATTATTTATTTAATATTAATCATTTATGTTCTGAAGGTTGCGCTGATATTTTCCAATAAGGTGTATCACCAAAATATTGCACAAGGTAGTCAACAAAACTTCGGACCCTGCGTGATAGATGTCGATTCTGTGGATAGATGGCATAAGCATCAATGAGATTAGTGGCACAGTAATCGGACAGAACAGGGATCAGTTGACCAAGCCGTATGGATTTATAACAGATGAAATCAGGAGTATAGATTAATCCTAAATCATCCATGGCGGCCTGGCATAAAAACTCTCCATTGTTGGCTGTTAGAACTCGGGGTATTTTAACGGAAACGGATTGCCCATTAACAATAAAGGGCCATTGCTCGGGTTGATCCCTGTATTGCAATTTCACATGACCCTGTTCGAGGTCTTTGAGCTTTTGAGGTGTTCCATGTTTTTTAAGATAGCCGGGACTCGCGCAAAGGATGAGTTGAGTGTTTGTAATTCGTCTTGCAATCATGGTTGAGTCGGCCAAATTAGAAATTCTGATGGCCACATCAAAGCCCTCTTCAACCAGATCAACAATTCGATCATTAAAGTCTATTTCAAACTGAATATCAGGATTGATGATATTAAACTTACGCAGTGCAGGCCCTAAATGAGCCAATCCAAATGATAGTGGTGCAGCTATTTTGATTTTACCCTCAAGAGCGCAATGCTCATTCTTGAGTGTTGATTCAACATCAGCAATGTCATCAATGAGTCGAATACACTGTTGATAGTAGCTCTTGCCCGAATCGGTTAAGAGTTGTGTTCGAGTGGTTCTTGTTAGAAGACTCACGCCTAGACGTTTTTCAAGTTCGGTTAACCTTCGGCTGATTGCAGATTTGACGGTATTCATCTGCTCAGCAGCTTTGGTGATGCTACCGGCTTCGACGATACGCACAAAGGTTTGCATTTCTTCAAACTGATTCATCAATATAGATTAACATTGTTCACCTAAAGAGAACAGTAAGTTCATTATATACGTGTTTGTTAGTGTATATGTAAACAGTATACTGTGCATAGATTAGACAAATGAAATTAAATTGGAACAGCTGATGAAACAATTACGACCGATTAAACAACTGATAAAGGGTATGCCTTCTACGGATGGTGATGGTGTTCAACTTACTCGAATTATAGGAACGCCTTATTTAGACATGCTTGATCCCTTTTTATTATTGGATGCCTTTGGTTCCGATAAGCCGCAGGATTATATTGGTGGATTTCCATCTCATCCTCACCGTGGATTTGAAACGGTGACCTACATGTTGGCAGGTAAAATGCGTCATAAGGACAATGCCGGTAATGAAGGAGTGATTGAAGCTGGAGGAGTACAGTGGATGACCGCTGGTAAAGGCATCATTCATTCAGAGATGCCAGAGCAAGAGCAGGGGTTACTTGCAGGGTTTCAGCTTTGGGTTAATTTGCCTGCTAGCCATAAAATGACCGAGCCAAGGTATCAAGAAAACTCTAAACAAGAAATCCCCGTTGAAGTTCGTGAGGGTTGTAAGATTTCAGTGATTGCTGGAACAACAAAAAACAACACGCAGGGAGTTGTTAATAACAAGTTTGTTGATCCAAATTATTGGCACGTAAGCTTGACGAAAAATAGCGCTTTATCTGAGCTTATTGCTGAGGATCATAATGCCTTTATTTATGTGATTGAGGGTTCACTGAGCGTTGTTGCAGAGTTAGACAGTAAGATAAAAAGTGTCACCAAAGGCGAGTTAGCAATATTTGGTTCTGGCAATGAAATTGAGTTATTAGCGGATGAAGATGTTGAGTTTTTAGTGATCTCTGGAAGACCATTAAATGAGCCTATTGAACGTGCTGGACCCTTTGTAATGAACACAAAAGAAGAAATTCATCAGGCCTTTGCCGATTATCGCTCAGGTCAATTTTAAGGAGTAAGTGACGCACATCACCTTTATAAATAGGCGTTATGGTATTATGTTAGATTGATTCACTCAATATTATGGTATTTTTGGAGGTTTTTAATGAGTAAATTCATACTAATAGGCGTCTGTGGTCTATTTCTGGCTGGATGTGGTGGCGCTTCACAGTCTGGAACGATGCCGTCGTCTACAGTGGCTCCGAAAATTACCAGTTCTAATGCGGTTTCAATTACTCAATCGGTTAATGGCTCTCTGACTGAAATGAATACGCTTCAGGATCTTACAGTGGATTACTCTGCGGAACTTAATGTTACGAATATTGCGCAAGCTCAAAACAATAAGTCCTCAGCCATCCCAACTGAGCAGTCTGTTTTTTGTGGGCTCGATCCAGAGCAAGATAACGGCCAGGGCTCAATTGATCTCACACTCGACTATACGCTTACTTCGATAACGGTTGATTTTGACTTCATCGAGTGTCAATTTTCTGATCTTGTTTATATTGATGGTGGCTATCAACTGGTTGCAGACGGAAATCTTCTTGGATTAATCGCAGGAGAAACACAGGGAGATATTCGTTTCACATCTACCGTTAATTCTTTAAACATTATTGATTCAGTTAATAATTCTGATACAACATTAAACGGTGGATGGAGTCACGAAATTTTTGTTATGGAGCCTGTGGTTGAATTAAACTTCTCCGCGGATGTTTCAGTTGCTTCGAGCA
>JAUUZN010000196.1 GCA_030589945.1 Gammaproteobacteria bacterium
TCTAAATCGGGTTGAAATATGCTGGTATTGGGTTTATGTCCAATGGCGATAAAAACACCCTGTAGCTCAATTGATTCCATTGAATCATCAAGAGTAGAACGGATGTTCATGCCAGTGACTCCCATATCATCACCGGTTATTTCATCAAGCGTATTGTTCCAGTGTAAAATGATATTGCCATTTTCTGCACGATCCATAATCTTATCTTGCAGTATTTTTTCAGAACGTAAAGAGTCGCGACGATGAACCAAATGAACTTCACTGGCGATATTAGAAAGGTAGAGAGCTTCCTCAACGGCGGTATTACCACCACCGATAACAGCAACTTTTTGGTTGCGGTAGAAAAATCCATCACAGGTTGCACAGGCCGATACACCTTTACCAGCAAAGGTCTCTTCAGATTCTAGACCGAGATACATGGCTGAAGCACCGGTTGCAATAATTAACGCATCACAGGTATAGGTCGCGTTATCACCAATAAGTTTGAAAGGTTTTTCTGTGAGTTCAGTGGCGTTGATATTATCAAAGATTAATTCAGTACCAAATCGCTCGGCATGTTTCTGCATTCTCTCCATTAATTCAGGTCCTTGCACGCCTTCCCAGTCACCGGGCCAATTATCAACGTCTGTGGTTGTTGTTAGTTGGCCACCCTGTTGAATACCAGTAATGATGACCGGATTAAGGTTTGCACGTGCAGCATAGACTGCAGCACTATATCCTGCTGGACCTGAACCTAAAATTAATAGACGGCAATGGCGATTCTCGCTCATAAATTATTCTCCACTTTTAATGCAATTAGAGTGATGACTAGCTTTAAAAATCATCACTCATATATGGGAGTATTTTCTATGTAATCAAGGTGCCTTTTATAAATGACTAGGCTAATGCAACCTTGGGATCAACAAAATCAAAACCTAAGTTAGTCGCAACACTCTCACAGGTAACTTTACCGTGGATCACATTAAGACCGTTTAAGAAATGAGAGTTAGTCTCTAATGCTTTTTTATAACCATTGTTTGCAAGGTCTAGGATGTAAGGCAAGGTCACATTGTTCAAGGCAAATGCTGATGTTAATGGCACAGCACCAGGCATGTTCGCTACGCAGTAATGTACTACATCATCGATAATAAACGTTGGCTCTGCATGAGTTGTGGCATGAGAAGTCTCAAAACAACCACCCTGATCGATTGCAACGTCAACTAAAGCTGCTCCGGAACGCATTTGTGAAACCATTTCCTTGGTGACTAATTTGGGAGCCGCAGCACCTGGAATTAAAACACCGCCAATGACAAGATCGGCACTAAGGACATGTTCGTCCAGTGCATCTTTACTTGAATAAATAGTTTGAACACTCGAACCAAACTGCACATTGAGCTGTCTGAGGACATCGATATTACGGTCAAGAATAACTACTTGAGCGCCCATACCAACAGCCATTTGAGCAGCATTGTTACCGACAACGCCGCCACCAATGATGGTCACTTTAGCAGGGTTTACACCCGGGACTCCGCCTAGCAACATGCCACGTCCAGCATTTGATTTTTCGAGACATTGTGCACCAGCCTGAATTGACATTCTGCCAGCTACTTCGGACATTGGAGCCAGAAGAGGTAAGCCACCGGTTCGTGATGTTACTGTTTCGTATGCAATACAGACTGCACCTGAATTGATGAGGTCTTTGGTCTGTGGAAGATCGGGTGCTAAATGTAAATAGGTGAAAAGGATCTGATCTTCGCGTAAACGAGCACGTTCTTCGGTGAGAGGTTCTTTAACTTTGACAATCATTTCAGCCTCAGCAAAAATTTCAGCCGCAGTGCCTTTGATTTCTGCACCGTTTTGTCTGTATACATCGTCTGAAAATCCAATTCCTGAACCGGCATTAGTTTCTACAATAACCTGATGCCCTGCAGCGATTAGTTCCCTTACGTTTGCTGGAACCATACCTACACGGAATTCATTATTTTTAATTTCTTTTGGAACACCAATTAACATTTCATCACCTATAAATATTATTAAATATGAACGAACAAAATATTTGGCTAGTATATTGTATAATATGCAAATTAAATGACTATTAAATGGCGTTTAAGTAGTGTAATATATTGTATAAATTAAAATAAGTTGTATATGTTCTGTTTAAGGTTGGCAATGTGCTTGATAGAATTGATCTGAAAATACTCGATGAATTGCAGACCAACGCTAAGATAAGTAACGTTGAGTTGGCACGCAGAGTTCACTTAAGCCCTACACCCTGTTTAGAACGGGTGAAGCGTCTTGAGAAGAAAGAATACATCAGTGGTTATCGTACCGCTCTTAATCCTCACAAGTTATCTGCAAACCTACTGTCATTTGTAGAAATTAAACTCATAAGAACATCAAAGGATGTGTTTACCGAATTTAAAAAAGCGGTCATAAAGCTACCTCAGGTACTTGAGTGTCATCTTGTCTCGGGTGATTTTGATTACCTCTTAAAAACAAGAGTTGCAGATATGGTGGCATACCGTGAGTTATTAGGAGAGACATTATTGACGCTACCGGGCGTGAGTAGTTCGAGGTCTTATATGGTGATGGAAGAGGTTAAAGAATCTGGTTTGATTCCGATACCTGAATATCGCGCTCACACTTGAAAATAAAGGATTCCAAGTAGTTATGGCCGACCTGATCGGGTATGATAAAGCGGAATCTTCAACTGGGAAAATTAACTAAATTGAAGCAAGCTACAACAAAAAATACACGCAAAGCTGGCAAACGTAAAACTGCTAAAACTGAGGTTGCTCATCCAATGAGTCAGCGCTTCAGAGAAGGCATCATGATCTTATTGGTGACTGTGGCACTCTTTCTATTTATGGCGATGATGACCTACAGCCCCCAAGATCCTGGCTGGACCTTTAGTGGTCATAACTCTGTTATTAATAATGCTGGTGGCCGAGCTGGAGCTTGGTTTGCCGATGTTTTCCTCCACTTCTTTGGTTACTTGGCCTATGTCTTTCCATTGATGGTTGCCTATGTGGGTTACCTTAGCCATAAAGTTGAGATAAACACCGAGAAAGAACAGCGCCTATTTATCACTTTTCGCAGTGTCGGTTTTATTTTGACTCTGCTCGCTGGCTCTGGGCTTGCCCATATGCACTTTATTGATCCGAGTATTCAGCCCAGTTATTCCGCTGGAGGAATTCTTGGAACCATCATGGCTGATTCCTTAGTCCCTTATTTTGGGTTTTTAGGTGCAACACTAATGTTGTTGGCCTTATTCCTGACTGGATATACATGGTTCACAGGCATGTCTTGGTTAACATTGATGGATAATTTAGGGCGACTCACCATCGATTTTACCAAGTCTGCAATGCTCTGGTCTAAACAAGCCAATAAATGGTTTAAACAAGTGAGAATTAATTTTTCAGTTCGAAAAGAAACACAAAAAAGAGTCGAATCGGTTAAGAAGGAACACAAAAAAGTATCGAAGAGGGCTCCCGTTAGAATTGAACCCATTATTAATCGAGCAGAACCCAGTCAACGAATTGAAAAAGAACGACAGGTTAAATTATTCGATGAACCCGTTGAAGGTGAATTACCACCCATTTCATTACTGGATCCTGCTGCAGATAAAAAGTATCAGGTGTCTGAAGAATCACTTGCTGGAATGTCGAGACTGGTCGAACTTAAGTTAGCTGACTTCTCCATTGAGGCACGTGTTGTTGAAGTGCATCCTGGCCCTGTTATCACACGGTATGAGCTAGAGCTAGCTCCAGGGGTTAAAGTTAGTAAGATTACAAATTTAGCAAAGGATTTAGCGCGTGCTTTATCTGCAATCAGCGTGCGTATTGTTGAAGTCATACCCGGAAAATCTGTAATTGGCTTAGAAATACCCAATGAAGATCGCGAAATGGTAAGACTGAGTGAAGTGGTTGCCTCAAATACCTTTGATGATGCAACATCGAGCCTCAGCATGTGTTTAGGTAAAGACATTGCCGGGCAGCCGGTGGTGATTGATCTTGCGAAAATGCCCCATCTGTTGGTAGCGGGTACAACGGGATCGGGCAAATCAGTCGGCATTAATGCCATGATCATCAGTCTGCTTTATAAGACGAAGCCTAAAGATTTGCGGATGATCATGATTGACCCTAAGATGCTCGAGCTTTCGGTATACGATGGGATCCCTCATCTTCTTGCACCTGTTGTAACTGATATGAAGGACGCGGCTAATTCGCTTCGTTGGTGTGTGGGTGAGATGGAACGTCGCTATAAGCTGATGTCTGCATTGGGTGTTAGAAACTTAGCCGGTTACAATAAAAAGATTACTGATGCCATTAAGAAAGGAAAACCAATTAGCGATCCAATCTGGCAACCTACAGACAATTTGCTATACGATCCACCGGATCTAGAAACATTGCCCTCCATTGTCGTGGTGATTGATGAGCTTGCTGACATGATGATGATTGTCGGTAAAAAGGTTGAAGAACTCATTGCTCGTATCGCGCAAAAGGCTCGTGCTGCCGGTATTCACTTGATACTTGCGACCCAGCGTCCTAGTGTTGATGTACTGACCGGTTTAATTAAGGCAAACATTCCAACGCGAATTGCTTTTCAGGTATCAA
>JAUUZN010000147.1 GCA_030589945.1 Gammaproteobacteria bacterium
AATGCTATTTCGTAATCTTCAAATTATTCGTTTTACCAAAGAATTTAATCTAACAGCTGAGCAACTAGAACAGCAATTGTCTGATTCAGTATTTTCTGCCTGTGGCTCGCAGCAGTTATCGAGCTATGGTTGGGTTGCTCCTTTGAACATTGCTACCCAGTCGACAGAAAACTCGCCATTGGTTCATGCGGCAAATAATAAACTGATGATCTGCGCACAAAAAGAAGAGCGAATATTACCGGCTTCTGTGATCCGCGAACAGGTTGAGTCAGAAGCTTCACAAATTGAGGAGTCACAGGCGCGTCGAGTATTTCCAAGCGAAAAGCGTCGTTTGAAAGATGAAGCTATTCAACAATTACTACCCAAGGCGTTCACTAAAAGTCAGTTAACCTACGCCTATATCGATTTAAGTTTACAGGTCTTAATCATTGATGCTTCAAGTCCCAAAAAAGCTGAAGAATTGATGATTTTATTAAGAAAATCCATCGGTTCATTACCCGTAGTACCGGTAATTATGAAGCAGTCTCCGTCAAAGGTGATGAGTCATTGGTTACTAAATTCATCATTGCCCAGCTCATTAGAATTGGGGTCACAATGTGAACTGAGAGATATCAGTGACACTGCGGTTATCCTAAGATGTAAGGGACTTGATCTACAAAGTGATGAGTTTCTCAGCCATGTTAGCTCAGGTATGGAAGTGATTAAATTAGAGCTCGAGTGGAAAGAGCATTGTCAATTTGTAATAAAAGAAGATTTATCAATTGGACGATTAAGATTCAATGATCTGTTAAGTGAATCTCTGGACGATCTTGATAAGGACGATCTGGCCGGACGCTTTGATGCCGATTTTGCCATCATGACCGGTGAACTTGCACAGTTAATGCCCTTATTGTTTGATGCCTTTGGTGGAATCGATACCAATATCTCTTAGAGGTGCTTGCCTTGAGTCCAATCTGAGTTTGATAAAAATTCACCACCGGCTGAAACAGCACCTTGTTCCATTGTGGTTGCCATACTATCGTTCCATCGATTGAGGTATCCAAAAAGAGCGATGACACCTAAGATTTCAACGATTTCACCATCATCCCAATGTTTGTGTAGCTCGTCTTCAATGGTTTGGTCGACAGCATTAGGGACTGCAGATGCTGCGAGTGCAAATTCAAAGGCTGCTTTTTCTGCAACAGTAAATAAATCACTGTCACGAAACTCCCAAATCGCCGCGAGACGTTCATCTGAACCACCGTAACGATGCGCTGCTAGAATAGTATGGGCTTCACAGTATCGACATCCAGTAGAGGCGCTGGTTAGATAGCCGATTAGTCGTTTCTGCTCGGCGGTTACGCGGCCATCGTTTTGCATGACTGCGACATTGAGATTAATAAATGCTTTGGCAATAGCGGGTCGTCTCATCATGGTCAGAACGCTATTAGGTGGAAAGCCTAGGGTTTCATTAAAGAATTTTGCAAGCTGGGCGATTTCTTCATTATGATCAACACTAAGAGGCGTAACTAAAGGCATTTATTTGTCTCCGACTTATCATTCGCTAAAATAGGACTGTAAAGTTGTTCATCATAAGATAATTGAACCAGATAGCAATGCATTGCTCCGTTAATATCAAAACAAATGTCGATATCACGCTAACCATCAGACAATGACCACACAGGAAACACATCTTAGGTAATTTTACCTATTTAGCAGAATTATTGAATTATCTGAACGGATTCACTGTACTTTTTAATATCTCGTCTATACTCATTATGAATTGTTGGGATATTTAGCATTAAATAAACTATGACAGAGATTTTTATAATTGATGATGAAGAACAAATTGCCGAAATGCTCGGTGAAGTGGTGTCTTTGTCTGGCTTTAATGCAAATATTTACACCGATGCGACGGTTTTCTTTGAGGAAGGTAAGTTTAATGATAACGCGACCATCATCCTCGATTTAAATATGCCTAATATGGATGGTGTAGAGGTAATCCGTGAACTCTCATCAAAAAGTTCTAAAGCTTCACTCATATTAATGAGTGGCTATGACATGAGTGTATTACGCTCTGCAGAAAAACTGGCTCAGGCTCACGGACTTGAGATTGTCACAAGTTTGATGAAACCTATTCAGCTTGACTCGTTAATGGAAGTTCTGGACACCCACCGAAAGTCATTAAACGACTATCAACCATTGTCGACTAATAGTCACTTTGTTCCAAATACCACAGATTTAGCTCAGGCACTGAACCAGGACGAATTAATCATCTTTTTACAGCCTCAAATTGATATTCAAACGGGCGCATTAGTCGGCTCTGAAGTCTTGGTAAGATGGGAGCACCCTCAACACGGAATGATTTTCCCAGATAACTTTATAGGACTTGCGGAACAGTCTGGGCTGATTGGTCAGTTAACTTCAAAAGTACTCGATATGGCTATTGAACAAATAGCCGCTCATCAGGCGCGGGGCTATAAAATTCCACTGTCTGTTAATGTCTCGGCTAATAATATTAGTAGTTTAGAGTTGCCTGAGGAATTAGCTGATAAAATTACTCATTCTCACTTAGATCCCAGTTTACTTACCATCGAGGTTACCGAAAGTGCATTGATGGGTAAGTTGGTCACCTCTTTGGATATACTTACACGAATTCGTATGAAAGGATTTGCCCTGTCTATTGATGATTTTGGCACGGGTTTTTCTTCATTATCACAACTCCACCGTGTACCGTTTAATGAACTAAAGGTCGATAAATCTTTTATCATGGAAATGGATACCGATTCGGAAGCAAAGGCCATCGTAAAGACTTGCATCGTTTTGGGGCATGAGCTGAATATGACGGTGGTTGCTGAGGGTGTCGAGACTGAAGCGACATTGACCATGCTTAAAGAACTCGGTTGCGACATCGCACAGGGCTATTTCCTCTCAAGACCTCTCTCTGAGAATGATTATCAAGATTGGTTAGATCTTAACTCCCATCGTATCTGTATGATCAACAATAGCGATAAAAGTTCAGAAACAGTTTAACAACATTTTTACTGGTTAGAATATTTACGCTAAACTCCTCAAGTACTACACCTTAAGAATTGGAAATTATTGACCATGGGAAATTGGTTGCTTGATGGATTAATGCCGAATCGGAAATTAGGCCGAAGTGAATATTTTATATCCCAGCCTGAACAGAGTCGAATCACCTACATTGATTTTGAAAAACTAACGGCAAAGTTCGCCAATGGGCTTCTTACCCAGAATGTAAAAGTAGATGATCGCGTTGTGGTACAGGCAGAAAAATCAATAGAGGTAATTGCACTTTATCTCGCTACAATAAGAGTAGGGGCAATCTTTATACCTCTTAATACAGCTTATGTTGCAACTGAAGTGAACTATTTTATTGATAATGCTGAACCCATATTATTGATATGTGAGCCTAATAAGGAAGAAGAGTATCGACAGTTGGATTCTGCCAAGGTCCTAAAAATTCTTACCTTGGATGCAAAGTCTCAAGGTAGCTGGCTTGATAACTGTCGAGGTTGTAGCGAAAAGTTTCAGAACGTCGCACGTGGAAAAGATGACATTGCGGCAATTCTGTATACCTCGGGTACTACTGGACGTTCTAAGGGGGCCATGCTGAGTCATGATAACCTTCTATCAAATGCTTATTCTTTGGTGAAGCTCTGGCAGTTTACTTCTGATGATGTTTTGTTACATGCTTTGCCGATATACCACACCCATGGCTTATTTGTGGCCATTAATATTGCTCTAGTTGCAGGTTGTACATTAAATTTCTTGCAGCGTTTTGAAGCCTCTGAGGTTTGTGACAAATTAGTGGGCTCAACAGTGATGATGGGCGTGCCTACCTTCTACACACGTCTTTTAGAACATCCTGAATTTTCATCAAAGCAATGCCAATCAATGCGGCTATTTATCTCTGGTTCAGCACCGCTATTAGCGAAAGACCATCAAAGGTTTAAAAAGCTCACCGGCCATACTATTTTGGAACGTTATGGCATGACTGAAACCAATATGATGACCTCTAACCCATATTTTGGAGAGCGCCGTGCGGGTACAGTTGGACATGCCATAGAAAATATTGATGTACGTATTGTTAGTGAGACAAATGATGGAACCTTAATTCATCATAATGTGCTTCAACCTGACGAGAATTCACACAAGGTTGGTATGATTCAGGTTAGAGGACCAAGCCTGTTTAAAGGGTATTGGAAAATGCCCGAAAAAACAGCGGAAGAATTTACCAATGATGGATATTTTATTACCGGTGATTTAGCTCAGTATGACCGAGATGGCTATATTTCAATTGTAGGACGAGATAAGGATATGATTATTAGTGGTGGTTTAAATGTGTATCCCATTGATGTTGAAAATGTCATCAATGCTTGTTCCTCGGTTAAAGAGTCTGCTGTTTTTGGCGTAACTGATGCTGATTTTGGTGAAGTTGTAATGGCCATTGTCATCAGCAGTAATCAAAGGGTTGGCAGTCATGAGAGTGAAACTGCCAAAAGTGAAATACTGGACGCTATTAAAGAAAATTTAGCGGCCTATAAACGACCTAAAAAAATACTGTTCCTCGACCAACTTCCTCGAAATGCCATGGGTAAAGTGCAGAAAAAAGTACTAAGAGAACTTTATTCTTCCTGATATTTTTCATTGAACTGTAAGTCTGCGAGTCGCTTGTAGAGTGGACAAGAGATTAATAACTCACGATGGGTTCCAGTTGCAATCAGTTTACCCTGATCCATAACGGCGATTTTATCCACATGTAAGATTGTAGCCAATCGATGGGCAATAATGATAGTCGTCCGGTTTTTCATCAATGATTTGAGTGCCATTTGAACATGTTGCTCACTTTCTGCATCGAGCGCACTGGTCGCTTCATCAAGGAGTAAAATCCGTGGATTTTTGAGAATGGCTCTGGCGATAGCAACTCTCTGGCGTTGTCCACCAGATAGTCGAACACCCTGTTCACCAAGGTAACTATTATATCCTTCAGGAAGAGATTCAATAAATTCATGGGCGTGTGCAGCCTTTGCAGCACTGATGACTTGCTCATCGGTGGCGTTTATATTTCCATAGCGGATGTTATGCCAAACATCGTTGCTAAATAAAGTTGGTTGTTGTGGTACAAGCGCCATTTGTTGCCTTAGCAACTTGGGATCAAAGGAGGTTAGGGGTCTATTATCTAAAAGTATCACACCTTCCTGCGGATCGTAAAAACGTTGTAGCATCTCAAATATTGTTGTCTTTCCGGCACCACTCGGACCGACTAAGGCCAAGCTTTGTCCAGAGGTGATCTCAAGTGTGAGAGAATCTAAAGCTTTCTGATCAGGACGAGAAGGGTAGTTGAAGTTAACATTATTAAAGACCAATTGAGGTTTTAAGTCATGTTGCGGATCTGAAGAGTTACTTTCTGATTCTGTTAGCTCAGGTGCTTTTATTTCTGGTGTGACCTGTATTAGTTCGATGAGTCGCTCGGTTGCTCCAGCTGCTCGCTGTAACTCACCATAAACTTCTGAAATTGTGGCGAATGAACTTCCAACGAGGAATGCATAAAATACAAATGAGCTTAGTTCACCACCGCTCATGGTACCTGAAAGAACAGCATTACCACCTGACCACATCATTCCAGTCATGCCTCCAAAGATCATCAGGATTACCATGGCAATTAGAAATGAGCGTTGTTTGATCCTACGTTTGGCAATATCAAACGCGGTTTCAACTTCCTGTTTAAAGGCATTACTTTCAGCGTCTTCATTAGTAAAGCTTTGCACCGTTTTGATGTTCTGAATAATCTCACCCGCATAGGTGCCGACATCAGCAATGGAATCTTGACTTTTACGTGATAAATTTCGAACTTTTTTACCAAAGACAAGCACCGGTACCATAATAAGAGGTACCCCAACTAACACCAACATGGTGAGTTTCAAACTGGTGATCATCATCATGATAAGAGCGCCAATGAGCATTAATGTGCTGCGTAATGCCATGGAAAATGAAGAGCCGACGATTGACTGTAACAATGTGGTGTCAGTGGTGAGTCGAGACATGATCTCACCGCTGCGATTTAGTTCAAAGTAGCTCGGGTGAAGAGTGAGCAAATGGTCAAATACTGATAATCGAATATCAGCACTGACACGTTCTCCGAGCCAAGAAACTAGATAAAAACGTATAAAGGTACCAGCAGCCATCAAGCCTGCCAGTAGAGATAAGAACTGTACGGCCTCAACCAAGCCATCTTTCGATTGAGCAGCGAAACCATTATCAATGAGAATACGTAGGCCTTGTCCAATTGACAGTGTCACTGCTGAGGTGATGATCAATGCAATGCCAGCACCAAAGAGTACTTTTTTATACGGCAAAATGAATTGCAGTATGTAGGTTAAAGTACCCAATGCAGATTTATTCGACTTTGGCATGAATAGCCTTTAAGTAAAAAGGGTTCAACGATTAGATTGAAATGCAGGTTTAAATTAATTAACCTTTAAAGCTCTTCTTAATTTCTTCAGCTTTCTTAAGCATCTGCTCTTCAAGTTTATGAAGTTTCTTCATAAAGCTGACTTCTGCCTTTTTCGCTTCGGTAAGCGCTCGTTCACGTCCTTTGTCGAGTTTCTTAACCACTGATTCATAGGCATTGTGCATTGCCTTTGTGTCTTTCAACATTCTGGCAGCTTCTGAGCGAGCATCACTAATGGTGGTCATAACATCTTTATGATTATCAATTTTTTTAAGTAAGTTTTCGTAAGCTCTTTTTGCAGCGGCTGTATTTTTGTCTTGGAACTCAACTCTTTTAACGTGAATGAGCTCCTGTAACTCGGCAAGAGTATCTTTTGCCAGTAGCACCCTAGTATCTAAACTCGCTAATTTGTTCATTTGTCGATCAATATTTTTTGCAGCAGAGTTCATGTTTTTTGAACTATCTGTTCCGACTTTTTCAGGATTAAATTTAGGTTTCTTAGCAGCAGGTTTCTTAGCAGCAGGTTTCTTAGCAGCAGGTTTCTTAGCAGCAGGTTTTTTAGCAGCAGGTTTCTTAGCAGCAGGTTTCT
>JAUUZN010000176.1 GCA_030589945.1 Gammaproteobacteria bacterium
GCTCTTCCCATCATCAACAAACTTTCAAGATTTCCTGATGTTTTCAACCATCCTAGAAAGGTTAAGTTTGTCATCGATAAATATTCGGCTCGTGTCGGCACATTAATCCTCCATAAATGGAACTTTCAAGAAGACTTGATTGAAGTGGTCCGTTCAAGAGAAGACTGGATGCGCGACAAATCTCCTGAAGCTGACTTGGCTGATCTAATTTTAGTGGCAAGATTACACAATTATGTAGGCACACCCCAGATGAGCCGTTGTCCCAGAATCAATGAAATTCCAGCGTTCAAAAAACTGCCCTTTGGTGATTTGGGTCCCATGGAAAGTTTACAAATTCTTGAAGAAGCAAAGGACGATATACGTGCAATTTTGGAGTTGTTGCCGGCCCCGGCTACGCCCATAAAAAAACCCAGCAACGCACTGTAAAACTTATTCTTTATTTATCAATTATTTACCCTGTTTTTTCCGGAGAAGAGCCCTCAAAATATTAAATTAATTCCTATAAGGGCATGAAATATGCATCCAATATTCGATGTTTTATCGGTTTGAATAAATTTGATTTATCCACAGGATTTCCTCAGCAATTCAGCCTATTTATCCCTTGCATCTTTTCTAAATACGCAATATGATGTGTGCACTCTCAGATAAGGTACTAGATGTAGTGTTACCCATCCATCTCCAATCAACGCAGCATAATGTACTACAAGCCATGAATAGAACATGTTTCAGAGATATGTACAGCTAAAAATAACTTTTTTATACATGACAAATTTTAAATATATCTTAACTATAATAATAATAAAGAACTTTACAGCTGAACCTAAAATAAAATAATAACTACAAACAAAGACAAATTGCACAATTTGCACAATGCATATTGGTCAGGAGCACTCATGGAAACAAGCATTTCTAGTACCAGTACATCACAAACAACTAACGAAGAACTAACCAAACACATGACAGACAATACATCAAAAATCGTACAATCAGCTGCTGCTCCAGGTGGCATGAAAGTTATCCGCAGAAATGGCAAAGTCACTCCCTACGATGACAGTAAAATCAATGTAGCAATCACCAAAGCATTTCTCGCCGTTGAAGGCGGTAACGCAGCAACATCGAGCCGCGTTCATGAAATTTCTTCCGCCCTTACGAAGGACATCTCCAATGCCTTTGCTCGAAGAATGACCGATGGCGGAACCGTGCATATTGAAGATATTCAAGATCAGGTAGAGTTGGTCTTAATGCGTGCCGGTGAACATAAGATTGCACGAGCTTACGTTTTATATCGAGAAGCCAGAGCCATGCAGCGCTCGGAGAAAGCCCATCAGGCTATAGAAGAATTACCCGGTGGCGAGATCATGGTGCAAAATCTTGATGGAAGCATGAAAGAGCTCGATATTCACCGATTACACACTGTTGTAACAGAAGCTTGCCAAGGTCTTGAAGATACTGATCCGAAACTGATCATCGAAGACACTATACGTAATCTTTATGATGGCGTGACGCTCCAAGATGTGAGCACTGCTCTTGTGATGACAGCAAGAACCATGATTGAAAACGACCCTAATTACTCTTATGTCACAGCACGTCTGTTAATGGACAACGTTCGTTCTGACGCGCTAACGTTAATGGAAATTGCCGAGCAAGCCACTCAAAATGAGATGGAAGAAATTTATCCTCGCGCATTGCCTATTTATTTAAAGAAAGCCGTTGAGCTTGAACTGGTTTCGCCAGAACTCCTCACCTTTGATTTAGACAAGCTAGGCGCAGCACTTGTTGCAAAACGCGACACACTGTTTTCATATCTGGGTATTCAGACTTTATTCGATCGTTACTTCATTCACCATGAAGATACTCGTTTTGAATTACCTCAAATTTTCTTCATGCGAGTTGCAATGGGTTTGTGTATTGCTGAGGAAGAGAATAGAGAAGAACGTGCCATTGAATTTTACAATCAAATATCTTCTTTTGATTACATGTGCTCGACACCGACCCTGTTTAATTCAGGAACTCTACGTTCTCAGTTATCAAGTTGTTACTTAACAACCGTGCCTGACAACCTCAGCGGCATTTATGGTGCAATCCACGATAACGCCATGCTTTCAAAGTATGCAGGCGGACTTGGTAATGATTGGACGCCGGTTCGCTCCCTCGGTGCACACATTAAAGGTACCAATGGTAAGTCTCAGGGTGTGGTTCCATTTCTAAAGGTTGCCAATGACACTGCCGTTGCGGTTAATCAGGGTGGCAAGCGTAAAGGCGCTGTCTGTGCCTATCTTGAAACTTGGCACATGGACATAGAAGAGTTCTTAGAGTTACGCAAAAATACCGGTGATGATCGCCGACGTACCCATGACATGAACTCGGCAAACTGGGTACCCGATTTATTCTTAAAGCGTGTCACTGATAACACTGAATGGACTCTCTTCTCCCCTCATGAAGCCCCTGAACTACATGATCTCTATGGTGCTGCTTTTGAAAAAAAGTACATCAGTTATGAAGCTATGGCACGACGTGGTGAGATAAAGAACTTTAAAATCATTAAGGCCGCCGACCTATGGCGCAAAATGTTGAGCATGTTATTCGAAACAGGTCATCCATGGGTCACCTTTAAAGATGCCTGTAATATTCGTTCTCCACAACAACACGCAGGGGTGGTTCACTCATCAAATCTTTGTACTGAGATCACACTCAATACCAATGATGAAGAAATTGCTGTTTGTAACCTAGGTTCTGTCAACCTTGTCAATCATATGAAAGACGGCAAGCTTGATATGAAAAAATTGGAAAAGACGGTTAAAACAGCCATTCGCATGCTCGATAACGTGATTGACATCAATTATTATCCGGTACCTCAGGCAAAAAATTCAAACATCAAACATCGTCCAATCGGCATGGGTATGATGGGCTTTCAAGACACACTCTATGTTCAGAGTATTCCTTACTCTTCTGATGAAGCCGTTGAGTTTGCCGACCGCTCAATGGAAGCCATCAGTTATTTCGCAATTAAAGCGAGTTCAGACTTGGCAGCCGAACGTGGTAGTTATTCAACCTTTAAGGGCTCACTTTGGAGCAAAGGTATTCTCCCAGTCGACACACTTGAGATGGTCGAAAAAGAACGCGGTGAGAAGTACTGTCAGTTTAATAAGGAAACAACATTAGATTGGGACACCTTAAGAGAGCAGGTTAAAACCACAGGCATTCGTAATTCAAACATCATGGCGATTGCGCCAACTGCGACCATTGCCAATATCACCGGTATTTCTCAGTCTATCGAGCCGACCTATCAAAACATGTATGTTAAATCGAATCTCTCCGGTGAGTTCACCTGTGTGAACCCTTATATGGTCCGTGATTTGAAAAAGCTAGGTCTTTGGGACAATGTAATGATCAACGACCTGAAATATTATGATGGTAGCCTACTACCCATTGACCGCATCCCTGAAGAGCTAAAATCGCTTTATGCAACAGCCTTCGAAGTCGAAGCGAGTCGGATTGTAGAAGCTGCAGCAAGACGTCAAAAATGGATTGATCAGGCACAATCACTGAATCTTTATGTGAGTGAACCTTCGGGCAAGAAGTTAGATATCGTTTATCGAATGGCCTGGATGCTTGGACTCAAGACGACCTATTATTTGCGTTCTCTCGGTGCTACATCGACTGAAAAATCGACCAGCAATGATGCAGGAACCAGTGCTGATCTGAATCAGTCCAAGGCGGCTCCAATACCCCAAGCCTGCTCTATTGATGATCCTGATTGCGAGGCTTGTCAGTAGGTCTTTTACGAGCTTGGATAGCTTTTGTCGTCATTTCTCGAATTGTGGTCAGTGACATGTCTTTTGGGATATTGATAATTTCACATTCTTCACTATTAAAGAACTGAATGCTGAATCCAGAGGTATGACGCATTACACCAACATCATTCATTTCCCAATCCGTAGAGGGGGCTTTAGCCTTCTCTAGCGGAGGAGTTTTGCGTGAATTGGGTTTTAAACTTAATGTAGCCACTTGGTACCTTCGTCTGAGGATATTCGTCTAGCAAAATAATTTCGGCATTCTACACTTTGACGACTTATTTGCAACGTTTAAATACCTATTTATGTATTTGGTGTCGCTACTGTGCAACTACTGGAAATAACAGCCGAACCTTCGTTCCAACGCCAACCTTTGTTTCTATTAAACAATGTCCATTATTACGACTTAATATTCCGTGCAACATTGCCATGCCCATACCTTTGCCCATTTCCTTGGTGGTATAAAATGGCTCAAAGAGATGGGCTAGCGTTTCACTATTAATACCACACCCCTTATCTGTGACTGAAAGTTCAATCCAGTCACCTTCTAATATACGTAAACAATCACTGCATTCAGCATCAATGTTTCTACACCACCCCAATTCAAGACTAATCGTTCCAACACCATCCATTGCTTCCTCAGCGTTTTCACAAAGAATTCGAAGAACCATTTGTATTTTTTCTGGATCACAGAGTATTTCTGGAAGGTCGTCTTCAATGTTTAGTGTCATCTCTATTAAATCGCTACAATTATATTTTAGACCCTCGAGACTTGCCTGGACCTCCTCAGCGATATTCATAGGTTCGACCTGTTGATCATCGTCATGACTGAACATCAGCATCTTTGCAACCAAAAGCTTCGCTCGCTCAGACGATTTTAAGGCAGTGCTTAAATATTCTTTCATTTTTTCAGGAATATCGTCACCAAATCGGTCAATCGCCATACTGGTATATCCCATTGTGATCCCTAGGATATTGTTAAAATCATGGGCCATCGCACCGGTTATTTGCCCGAGAGCTTCCATTTTACGAGTTTGTTGTAACTCGCGTTGAAGACGGCTTTTCTGATTTTCTGCCAATCGGCGGTTCGCTTGGAGTTCGAGCATTCGTTGACCCACTCTTAATCTTGCTTTTAACTCAGCGTTTTCAAAAGGTTTGGCAATATATTCATTCGAACCGGCTTCAAGGCCAGCGACTATATCTTCAGTGCTTTTTCTTGAACTCAGTAGAATTATAAAAGCAGGATCGTTCTTTTCTTCAGCTCTAATCCTTTGACATAACTCGAGGCCACTAAGATTTGGCATTTCCCAATCGAGTAGTAGTAATTCAGGGGGGTTATTTTGTTGCAATATCTTCCAGGCAGCTTCACCATCTTCGGCTAAAATCGTTTCATAGCCCCATTTTTGGGCGATACTTTCTAGAATTTTTCTTGAAGTCAGATCATCTTCGGCAATGAGTAATTTCAAAACAATGCCGCCTTTAATTCTAATTCGTAGGTCTTAAAACCCATACTCAAAGTAGCTAATTGAGCATCAATTTGGTTAAATGTAGACACTTTCGCAGATGACTCAATCTCCTGCGCAAGACAGCTCATTTGTAGTGCGCCCATATTTGCACAACTCCCTTTAATCTTATGAGCATGTTGAGCGATGGCATTGGGTTCTTGCTCGTCAATGGCCGCAGCAATATCCTTTAATTGAATCGCCATATCCTCGAGGAAACACTCTGCAACGATGCGCAGCATGTCCTCATCATCAAGCAGTCTACGAGTTACCGCTATGCGATCAAAGATAATAGTTTTCGAACAGTCAGTGGTCATGGCTAAACTCTAGCAGAAATGCATTATTTTTCCAGTAATTGTCACAA
>JAUUZN010000190.1 GCA_030589945.1 Gammaproteobacteria bacterium
GCCGGTCACCGGACCCTTGCTAAATTGTTCGAGTTCTCTTGCAGTTGTAAGGTGTAAAACATGGAGTCTGGTACCATGTTTTTTCGCAAGACTGATGGCCAAAGAAGAAGACATATAACAGGCTTCTTCAGAACGAATATAGGGATGATCGGAAGGTTTAATGCCTTCTGCTCCTAAACGTTGCAGATACTTAGCTTCAGCTTTGGCTATGGTTGGACTGTCTTCACAATGCGTCGCTACAAGCAATTGCGCATTGGCAAAGATTCCCTCTAATGCAACAGGATCATCGACCAACATATTACCGGTTGATGCACCCATAAATACCTTAATGCCACAGGCTGCATCTTTGGGACAGGTTTTGATGACTTCTAAATTGTCATTACTCGCACCTAAATAAAAGGAAAAATTGGCGAGTGATTTTCTTGATGCACGCTCAAACTTATCTTCTAACGCAGGAAGGTTGATCGTTAATGGATTTACATTGGGCATTTCCATGTAACTGGTGATGCCACCAGCAACAGCAGCTGCTGATTCAGTCGCTATTTCACCCTTATGGGTTAACCCCGGCTCGCGGAAATGGACCTGATCATCAATCATTCCGGGCATCAAGATTTTGCCCTTGGCATCAATAACTTCAGCGTTATCGGCGCTAATTGAGGTGGCAATTTTTTCAATGCGTCCATTGCTGATCAGCAGATCACTTTCGATGATTTGGCCTTCGTTGACAAGACGGGCATTGGTTATCAGAGTTTTATCCATCATATTTCACCTAACAATATTTCACCTAATGGGAAGCAAACCTGTATTTGCAGTGGTAGAATAGCGAGCTTTAGTTTATCTAATAAGTATATCTGACAGCCGAGACGCTGTCGCGGAGAACGATGCATTGACCCAACTATTTGTTAAAAAGCTTACCAATATCGACTTTTCCTTCCTCGATGCTAAACGAGGGCTAGTCGGTGAGAGCTGGTTAATTGATATTGAGCTCTCAGGTGAGCTTGATGAGCAGGGCATGGTTGTCGATTTCGGTATCGTCAAACGAGTGGTGCGAGATTTTATTGATGAATTCATAGATCATTGTCTGGTGGTACCAACCCTGAGCAACGGTTGTGTTATTAAAGATGTGATTAAAGACAAACAAGCAGCAGATTCAATCGAGATAGACTTCCCCCTTGAAAATGGCTTGAGCATTCATCATAGGAGTCCTGCTCAGGCAGTTTGTTTGGTTAACACTAAAGCAATTAACAAAACATCAATCAGGGAATATCTACTGGTTGAGCTACAAAAGAGGCTACCGGCAAATGTAACCGGTCTGAAAGTGAGACTTTACGGCGAACCACATCTTCGTGAGTACTATCAATATTCACATGGACTGAGTCAACATCAGGGTAACTGTCAGAGAATCGCCCATGGCCATCGTTCTGGTTTGAATATCAAAATTGAAGGTGAACCTAATGAACAATGGCGTGATCATTGGATAGATCGCTGGCAAGATATTTACATTGGCTGTCCGAGTCATCTCATCGATTCTGAATTTATGGATGACGGGGATGCTTTAAACTATCATCATTTTCGTTATCAAGCTCCGCAGGGAGAGTTTTATTTGAGGCTTCCTAAAGAGATGTGTTACCTGATTGATTCAGCTTCCACTGTTGAGAATATTGCACAACATTTATTAGATGAAATGATCATTGAACTTCCCAATCAAAAAATTGAGATTCAAGCCTTTGAAGGGATCGGCAAGGGTGCAATTGTTAGCACTTAGCTGACTGAATTTGTTGATTGAACTGGCTATCAAATTTCCGCTTTGCGTTTAATGAGATCTTGCACCATTTCCAGTGCTGTTTTATCGCAAGAAGGTAATTCTGCATCGCTCTCATTAATCACTTTAGTGCGCTCTCCCCAACGGATCATGTGAGCACTCCAAGTGAGACCACCACCAAAGGCGGGCATTAAAATGAGCTGTCCAGGTTTGACTAAATCTTCTTCCACGGCTTCAATCAGTGCAACCAGAGCCGTTGCCGCTGACATGTTGCCGTAACGGTGAATATTAATATAGACCTTCTCTGAATCAACATGCATACGTTTAACCAAGGTATTGATGATCCTCAAGTTCGCCTGATGTGGAATAACCCAACTAATATCATCGGCAGTTTTTCCTGACTTTTCCATGGTCTTTTCACAGGCATGGCCCATTCCAGCAACAGCCTTTTTAAAGATTTCTTGACCTAAGAAGTTCCAACTGACATCACAGAGCGAACGTTTTGGGTCGAGATATTTAACACCATAACCATCAATGGAAAGAATTTCTCGTGATTCACCGTAACAACCTAAAGATTCTGCAATAACCCCAGACTCTTTATCTTCCGCTTCAAGATAAAGCGCAGCTGCCCCATCACCAAAAAGTACCGCAACATCACGATTGCTCCAGTCCTGTAATACAGAAATAACCTCAGCGCCAATGATTAAAGCACTACTGATGACGCCAGAGCGGATCATTGATGTTGCAACAGTCAGGCTATACATACCACTGGTACAGGCAGTATTAACATCCATGCAGGCTGCGTTGGTTGCACCTATCATACGTTGTACATTTGAAGCTGTATTAGGGCAGAGTTCATCGAAGGTGGTACTGCCAAAGACAATTAATTCAACATCAAGTGCAGTTTTTCCTGCTGCTGCTAAGGCACGTTCACAGGCAACACGAGCCAGTTCACTGACCTGAACGTGTGAGATGCGACGTTCTTTCATACCGGTACGAGAGGTGATCCACTGATCATCGGTATCGAGGAAGGTGGCTAGATCATCGTTTGTTAAAATCGCGGGTGGCATGGCTTTACCCCAGCCTGTGATATTAGCGTATCTCATATTGTTATATATTTTTATCCTAATTTTTGTCTTTGTCTAGAAAAGCTCTTTGGCGTTGCATGTCTGCTTCGATACGCGCAACCAATGCTAAAAATTCTGGATGATCCTGCAAATGCATAAAGGTTGGATTCCATAATAAATTCCACCGCCATTGTTCCACGTATCCTGAATCGTACATTTTATTGAGATATGTCAGAGTTTGTGGAACTGAATCTGGGCTGGCGTGATCATTGGCGAGTAAAAAATAGTCTAGACCATTTAAACTTGGACGATTATTAAGTCGCTTCTCTTCTGTTCGAAATGACATTCTCAAAAGTAGTTTATCCGCAGCTGCATGATCATTTTTAGCTCGCATAATGGTTGCATAACTAAATAATGGGAAACCAACATCTGCAATTTTTTCAGGTGGAGGCGCATCAACTATGTCCTTCACATCAGGATAATGCTTAATCAGCAAACTCAGTGCTTCATCAGCCTGATCCAACTTTAGATGTAGATAAATTCCGGTATGCACTAAATAGAATTCAGAAAAACGGCGATGGAATATTTCATCCTTATTAAGGTTTGTTAAAACTAGCTTGAGGGCATCTTTTTCCTTATCCTGAAAAAGTAATGTTTGTGCCTTAACACTAATGGCGTGGCCAGAATTGGGTGAGGCTTCTATGGCAAGATCAGCATAGTGGATTGCATTATCGAGCTCACCTAATGACAAAAATACCGTAGATAAGGCTATTGGCCCATCAGGATCGGTAAGATCAGACTGATATGCAAGTTTATGATATTTGGCTGATTTAACTAAATCACCCAATCGTCTACTGGCAAGTGCTGCAAGAAAATAGGCTGGGTTGCCGTTATAAGGCGCTAATTCTATGGCTCTATTGTAGGATTTTTCTGCAGTAACATAGTCCATGAATAATGTGGTATTAATTACTCCCCAAGAGTAATAGAGGTCAAAGTTTAAAGGATCACGGGCAATCATTTTTTCATAAATAGGTGTCAGCGTTTCTTTTGTTAAAAAAACGATAAATCTATTATAAAGAGTGAAGTTAGCGAAAACGGGAATTATATGATGGTTCTCGGGATCAAGTTTAAATGCATCTTTAAAATGTTGAATAGATTCAGTACGTTTTCTATTTGACCACTCTGCCAGTGATAATATATACAGTGCCTCAGCAGACTGTGGATTGACCTCCAAGACCTGATTGAGTAATTCTTCAGCTCTGTCCAGCATAGAGCGTTTATGGACACTGCCTGTGTTGTATTGTTCATAGAGGCTGGTGGCTAATCCTATCTTAGCTGGGATAAAGCTGGGTTCTAAATTAACAGCCTGTTGAAATAAACTTTGGGCATTTTTAAGACTTGGAAAGGTAGATGTGTTCAGTCCCTTTAGCCCACGTAAGTAATAATCATACGCTTTTGAAGAGATATTGATGGGTTCAGTTGTTTTGATCTCAACGGCGATACCAAGAGTGGTTTTAAGGGAGCTGACGATAGCCGCTGAAATCTCATCCTGAATTTTAAAGATATCATCGAGCTCTCGGTCATAGGTTTCTGACCACATATGAAAACCATCATCGGCCTTTATTAATTGCGCAGTGATTCGAACCTTATTGCCCGACTTACGAATGCTACCTTCGAGAATGGTGCGAACGCCAAGCTTTTCAGCAATGGTTTTAATGTCGACCTTTTTGCCTTTAAATTGAAACGAAGATGTTCGCGCTGCAACCTGAAGTTCTGGGATCTTAGCTAGAAGATTTAACAGTTCCTCTGAAATCCCATCTGAAAAATATTCCTGCTCAGGATCAGATGACATATTAACAAAAGGTAGTACGGCAATGGTTGAGTTATCTGCGCTCTTTACCACTTTATCTTCGATTACAATGGGCTTATTAACCACAGTTTCCGGAACTACATTATCAAAACGACTTTCCC
>JAUUZN010000090.1 GCA_030589945.1 Gammaproteobacteria bacterium
AAGGCCATCACAATAATTGCTGCACCATATCGACGCGCTAAAATTGCCACTTCCTTAAACTTTTCTTCGCCTTCTTTGAGTGAAATGGAATTCACCACGCCCTTACCCTGAATACACTGTAATCCAGCTTCAATCACTGACCATTTTGAAGAATCAATCATGATGGGAAGTTTGCTAATATCTGGTTCAGATCCAATCAGGTTTAAATATCGAACCATAGCAGCTTCTGAATCAAGCATTCCCTCATCCATATTCACGTCGATAATCTGAGCGCCGTTTTTAACTTGCTCAAGGGCAACTTCGAGCGCTGTCTCAAAATCATCTTCTTTGATGAGCCTTAAAAATTTCGCTGAACCGGTCACATTGCTGCGTTCACCGACATTAGCGAACAACGAATCACTGTCAATAGTTAGCGCTTCCAAACCTGACAGCCTGCATTTTTTGGCAATAGTAGGTCGTGGCCTAGGGTTTTTTGATGACATTTTATCAACAATCGCTTTGATGTGTTCTGGCGTGGTCCCACAACAGCCACCGACAATATTAAAGAAGTCTAGGTCTGCCCATTCACCTAATTCATTGGCCATATCATCGGGCGTTTCATCATACTCTCCAAACTCATTGGGTAGTCCTGCATTAGGATGTACCGAGACATAGCAGTCAGCTATTTCAGAAAGTTCTTCAATATAAGGTCGTAATTCTTTGGGTCCAAGTGCACAATTAAGTCCAATGGAAATGGGTTTAATGTGTTTCAGTGAAATGTAAAAGGCTTCTGTAGTTTGTCCTGTTAATGTACGCCCTGAAGCATCAGCAATGGTTCCAGAAATCATCACTGGGTACTTCTCCCCCAGTTCTTCGAATAATTCTTCAATAGCAAACAGAGCAGCCTTTGCATTTAAGGTATCAAAAATAGTTTCAACCAAAAGAATGTCAGAGCCACCTTCAATGAGAGCACGGGCTGAACTTAAATAAGCATTTTTCATCTCAACAAATGTAACAGCTCGATAACCAGGGTCGTTCACATCAGGAGAAATACTACAGGTTTGATTGGTCGGTCCTAATACTCCAGCAACAAATCTTGGTTTAGAAGGGTCTTTTTGTGTAAATTCATCGGCCATTTTTCGAGCAATTTTCGCCGATTCCAGATTAATCTCATCAGATAGTGACTCCATAGCAAAATCGGCCATGGAAATTGTTGTGGCATTAAAAGTATTGGTTTCGATGATATCAGCCCCAACGTCTAAATACGCCGCATGAATATCAGCAATCGCTTTAGGCTGTGTTAGAGACAATAAATCATTATTACCTTTAAGATCGGTCTTCCAATCGGCAAATCGCTCCCCGCGATAATCGCTCTCATCATACTTATAGGCCTGGATCATAGTACCCATGGCACCATCGATAAAGAGGATACGATCTTCTAAAGCCTGTTTTAACTCTGCATATACTTTATTTATTTTCATGTTGTGCCATTTAATATTGCTAAGATTCAATTTGTTAGCTATTACTTATAATAGTCATTATTTAGATGTTGATACGAATAATCATCAAGAAGTGATGTTAGATTGATAAAATTATCTAATTATTTCGCTACTAGACTAATTATATCGAATAACCATCTAGACATCTAGCTATATAGACGTCTATAATAGCGTATATTTACTTAAACAGCAATTTAAGGACACTCTGATGTCATCTTCAATCAAAACATACAAAGAAATAGACGGTTCAGTTCTAATCGCACTACCAAATCCTGCGACTGAAGCCTATGAGATTAAAATTAAAGTACCGGAATTCACATTTCTCGGCGTACAGGAGCAACCTGATTTCGCCACAATCTATATGACGTTTTATCCGAATAAGAAAATTATCGAGCTGAAGGCGCTAAAACACTACGTCTTTCAATTACGGAACATTGTGGTTTCATATGAGCGTTTGATCAACATCGTCTACGATCATCTCATTGAGGCCTACGATCCTGCACGACTGAGACTCGTAATGAACTTCAATCCTAGAGGCGGCATTAGTTCAATTCTAACCATCGATTCAGATTGGAAGATCCGTGGTGGACAAGATGTCTATCAAAGTTGGTCTGAAGGCAATGATACTTGGATGGAAGCTTAATCCACAATCGCTGTAAGCTTTGTTTTATTTGTTCTTGTTTATTCATGCTTGTTAGTTGTATTTTCTATCAATCACAGGTCGTCATGGCATATTTATCAGCAATTGTAGATTCGCATGAATAAACAAGAACAAATAAAACAAAGCGGAATTTACAAAATGTCTTTATTTTTATCTGACATTACTTTTATCAGACCATTGAATTTCTTATCATGCGCAAGCTCTCGATATTCACCCTTCTTGCTCTGCACTAGACTGATCCCTTCAACTCGGACATCAATGAGCTTCCATTGCTTCGTAGCATTGAGGTGCATTCGATAATCTACGTTCACTTTTAATCCAGCAGGAAGTTGGATCACAGATTGAACCCAACCACCTTTCTTAGCAGGCTTCCAATTGTAGGAGAGAATTTCTACTAACGAATCATCGTAAAATCCGTAAGCTCTCACCACGTAACGAAGTAGAGTTCTTAGAAATTCCTGTACAAATAACTGCCGCTGCTCTTTAGAAGCACCTTTCCAATAGGGGCCTAAGATCAGGCGTGAGGCTCTAGGTAAATCCCAGTGGGAGAGAGCTACATCACGTGCAAAAACGATGAGTTTTTTTGGATCATCATCGAACTCTTGTTCTCTATTAGAGAGTTCGTTTAATAGAATATTGGTTTGCGATTCAACTATTTGTACGGGTTCAGGAATGTTTGAGCCACCAACATAGAGCGATTGTTGTGGATTTGGCTCTGCGTTCAGCGGAAATAGAATAAATAGACTGCTAATAATAAGTACAGTGATTGCAATCACTGACTTTCGGAAATTTTTTGTCAAAGATGAATCCATAACAATAGTCTGTGTATTGAGTTTGTTAATCACTATTGCTCCCTGCTATTAATTCTCTTCCTTCAAAATATGGATTCCGAAGAGAGAGCCTTAGACTGCTAAACTCGGATTAGTGATGTATGAAATAGGCGCGGCCTTAGCATCATCGAAGGTAATTAGCTCATAGGATGATTCGTCAGCCATTATTGCTCTCACTAATTTGTTATTCAGTGCATGACCCGACTTTATGCCCGTAAATGCACCAACTAGACTATTACCAAGCAAATAAAGATCGCCAATGGCATCAAGAATTTTGTGTTTCACAAACTCATCGGAATAACGTAGACCATCGTCATTCAACACACGATAATCATCAAGAACAATTGCGTTGTCCATGCTGCCACCCAGTGCTAAATTTTTGGAGCGTAGATATTCAATGTCATTCATAAAACCAAAGGTTCTGGCGCGGCTTATTTCTCGTACGAAGGATGCTCCAGAAAAATCTATTTCTGCAGTCTGCTCTGAATGATGGAAAACAGGATGGTTAAATTCGATGGTAAATGAAACTTTAAAACCATCGTAAGGCTCAAAGGTTGCTTCTTTGTCACCGTCTGTGACGGTCACTTTCTTTTTAATGCGTATGAATTTCTTTGCCTGGCTTTGTTCTTCGACACCCGCCGATTGGATTAAGAAAACAAAGGGTCCAGCACTGCCATCCATAATTGGAACCTCGGGTGCACTAACATCAATAATCGCATTATCAATGCCAAGCCCTGCCATCGCTGACAAAAGATGTTCTACTGTAGAGATACGAACATCGCCCTTCATAAGACAGGTCGAAAGCGTAGTATCACCTACATTTTCAGGACGAGCTTCAATTTCAACAATGGGATCTAAATCGACACGGCGAAAGATAATGCCGGTATTAACAGGAGCGGGACGAAAAGTTAGATAAACCTTTTCACCGGTGTGGAGCCCAACACCAGTTGCACGAATTGAAGTCTTCAAAGTTCGTTGTTTAATCATCTCTTGTGCCTTTTAAAAAATTGGAACGTTAAATACACTTTAAATATCTAAAAATGCTTGAGTCACCAACTTCCTAATTGTTACGTTAAACGATTGATTTTATTAAACAATCATCTAAAATGTGACGTTCTACTGTATAAATTTTGCGCATACTAACATAATCTAACGGCCTGTAATATTAAATACTGTGCAAAAACTGATTATTTTTTAGTCACACCGGCTCAGCTATCACTGTTATGACTGAGGGAGTCCCGGTGCGTCTTACATCAAACTTAGGCTATAATTTAGATCTGGGTATAAGTAATCATTTATTGCCCTAGTCTGCTTGTTTTCTCAAAAATGCTGGGATGTCGAGAAAATCCATATCTGAACCCACAACAGCTTTTCTTCCCATACCTTGCTGCCGACGACTTACTGCAGGCTGCTCAAGTGCACCATAATCTGGTTGCTCATCTGGTTTGTTTTCGACAACAACTCTCATTGATGGTTCAGCCTGTTGTTCCTGTCCGAGACCCGTAGCAACAACCGTCACTCGCATTTCGTCCGTTAAACTATCGTCAATCACTGTACCAATAACCACTGTTGCTTCTTCTGATGCAAAGTCTTTTATGACCGCACCAACTTCAGCAAACTCATCGAGTCCCATTTCATCATTGGCTGTGACGTTAACTAAAATGCCACGTGCACCGGCTAAATCAACATCTTCAAGTAATGGACTTGCTACAGCTTCAACTGCCGCATCACGTGCTCGATCTGGACCTGTGCCCACACCTGAACCCATCATCGCCATTCCTCTTTCTGACATTACTGTGCGTACATCAGCAAAATCCACATTGATTAAACCTGGTCGAGTAATCAATTCTGCAATGCCCTGAACGGCACCAAACAATACATTGTTAGCCGCTCCAAATGCGCCTTTTAATGAGCTACCTTTGAGGTTTGTTAACAATTTTTCATTGGGAACAATAATCAACGAATCAACGTGTTTACGCAGTTCATCAATTCCTTCCTCTGCGATGATCATTCGCTTCTTCATTTCAAAGAAGAATGGTTTTGTTACTACGGCAACCGTCAATATTCCTAATTCTTTTGCAACTTCTGCAACCACAGGAGCTGCACCAGTTCCGGTACCACCACCCATGCCGGCGGTAATAAAGACCATATCGGTACCTTGAAGTAGATCGTAAATTCTATCGCGATCTTCAAGAGCGGCTTGGCGACCTACTTCTGGATTTGCTCCAGCACCCAAACCTTTGGTGATTGTGTTGCCAAGTTGTACAACCGTCTTAGCGGATGAATTTGTTAATGCCTGTGCATCAGTATTTGCACAAATAAAATCAACTCCATCAATAGATTCAACCAACATATGTTGGACAGCATTACCACCTGCACCGCCAACCCCAACGACCTTGATTTGTGCCGAATCTTGACACGCATCGATTAATTCAAACTTATTAGACATGATATATACCCTTATTGTTTTATTTTATAATATTCATCTGAAACTACCAGATGTGCTTGCACATATTTGACGGCACTCCTACCATCAAAATCCCTTAAACCAACGCTTCATTCGAGACCAAACATTGTTGAAATTAGTTCCAACAACGACATCATGACTTTCGTTCTGCTGTTGCATTTTTCCGTAATGCAACAGACCAACGCCCGTTGCATAAATCGGATTTCTCACTACATCTGCCAGTCCTGAGACATTCTGGGGGACACCCAGCCTGACTGGCATATGAAATACTTCCTCTGCTAATTCAATCAGCCCTTCCATCTTCGAAGAACCTCCTGTTAGCACAATTCCTGCAGCGATGATGTCTTCAAAACCACTGCGTCTTAATTCAGATTGAATTAAGGTGAATAACTCTTCGTATCTTGGTTCAACTACTTCCGCCAAGGTCTGACGAGACAAACGGCGCGGTTCTCTATCACCGACACTGGGCACTTCAATAGTATCTTCAAGATTCGTTAACTGGCGTAGTGCGCAGGCATATTCGACCTTAATATTTTCTGCATATTGAGTCGGCGTTCTTAGCGCTACAGCGATGTCATTAGTAACCTGATCACCGGCTATAGGAATTACCGCAGTATGGCGAATTGCACCCTCTGTAAAGACAGCAATGTCTGTCGTGCCACCACCAATATCAACAATGCAAACGCCTAAGTCTTTCTCGTCTTCTGTGAGAATTGCAAAACTTGACGCCAGTTGCTCGAGGATGATGTCATCGGTTTCAAGACCACAGCGTCTAACACATTTGGTGATGTTTTGAGACGCACTCACCGATCCCGTTACCATATGTACTTTGGCTTCGAGTCTTACACCCGACATTCCAATGGGCTCACGAATACCTTCCTGATTATCGATAATAAATTCTTGCGGAAGGATGTGTAGAATCTTCTGATCCGCAGGTATCGCCACCGCCTTTGCAGCATCAATCACCCTATCGATATCTGCATGAGTCACTTCACTGTCACGTATAGCGACAATTCCATGAGAATTCATAGAACGGATGTGACTGCCAGCGATTCCCGTATAGGCAGAATGAATTTGGCAGCCGGCCATTAGCTCGGCTTCTTCAATCGCCCGCTGAATAGACTGGACGGTAGATTCAATGTTAACCACCACACCCTTTTTCAGTCCTTTTGAGGGATGTGATCCAATGCCAATGATATCGATACTATCGCTATCACTGAGTTCGCCAACAATCGCTACCACTTTGGATGTACCAATATCCAAACCAACGATCAGATTTTTTTCCGGTGATTTAGTCATATTCCGACTCTTTATATTTATAGTTCAGTTATAAACTCGCCTGTAGTTCAGAGGTTTCCAACCTCGTCACTGCAAGCCCTGTGTCGTACCGTAAATCAATTTTTGCAATTGGCAATTTACTTTCTTTTTGCAAGAGTGGGTAAAGTGCAATAAAGCGCTCCACCCTCTCAATCAAATGCGTTCTACCCACCTGTAACTCAATGCCATTGGATAAAACCAAACTCCATGAGTAACGATGATTTAAATTTAATACTTCAAGTTGCAACTCTGCCGCTTCTAGTAATAGTTGTAATTCCGTGAAGGTATCCAGTAACTTTTTAAGCTCTTGTCTTGGCCCCGTTAACATTGGCAAGCCGAGAGAATCATCAATTGTTTTAGGTGTAAAAATTTCACCATAAACATTAATTAAACTGTCCTCATTCCACCTGGCAATTGCTTTTTGTTCCTTAACTTTTATCTGTAACCGGTCCGGCCATACTCGTCTCAACTCCGCCTTTTGAAGCCAAGGAATGGTTTCGAGCTTCTGCTCAATCAACAATAAATCTGTACTAAAAAAACCAATTTCTTTTGAGTTTGTGTCAGCTATCTTTTCATCACCAATGAAGGCCTTATCAGTAGAGGACAGTAGTAGCTCTAAAATTTCATCTTTGCTTACATGGTCTAATGTTCCATCTATTTCAACCACACGAATGGGCATGAGATCGGCTTGCTGTTGAGTTTCAACATTAAAGACTCCACTCTGATATGCGACAACAGCTACCGTAATAAGCAGCAGAAATGCACTGACCGCAATCATAATTTTACCGGTGGAACCATTAATGCCCACTCTCTGCTGAGTTGCTTTAGCAGTCTGACGTGTAGCCATTTTTCGTGTCTTAGTTTTCTTTATATTAGCCATGCCTCACCTCCGAGGTCTTAGCGTTTTTAACTTCAGAGGACTTTAATATTTCAACCACCAACTGTGCGAAGCTCAGACCCTTTGCCTTGGCAGCCATGGGAACTAAACTGCTATTGGTCATCCCAGGTACTGTATTTGCTTCTAACAAATAAAATTTACCGCTGGCTTTACTGCGAATAAAATCAACACGTCCCCAACCACTGCAACCAATGGCTAAAAAGGCCTTGATGGCGATCGTTTTTAATTCACTTTCTTCAATTGAACTTAGATCAGAGGGACAAAAATATTCAGTTCCAGATGTCTCATACTTAGCTTGGTAGTCATAGAATTCTCTTGCCGGTTGTATCTGTACTACAGGTAATGCTTCACCATTTAATACTCCAACCGTATATTCAGGACCAGAAATCCATTGCTCTATGAGTACATCACCTCCGTACTCGCTGGCTTCGACAATTGCGTCTTGCAGTTGCTGAGCGTTTTCAGCCTTGTTCATTCCTAAGCTCGAACCCTCTGCAGAAGGTTTCACCATGACCTTCATTCCTAGCCTTACCAATAGTTGCGAGGCTTTGATTTTTTGATAAGCGTTGGTCGCCGGTATACTTTCTGCGGGAATGGTTAACAGGTCGATTGCTTGCCAAATTTGCTTTGAACGATACTTATCCATACCAATGGCGGAACCCAGTATTGAAGAGCCCGTATAGGGAATGTTTAAAGTTTCCAAAACTCCTTGAACCACACCATCTTCACCACCCTTACCGTGAAGGGCTATAAATGCACGGTCATAATTTCCTTGCACTAAAGGCTCAATCAGACCCTCTTTGGTATCAATTGCGTGCGCATCGACATCAAGCTCCAACAGGCCCTTTAATACGGCTTCGCCCGATCGCAAGGAAACGTCTCGTTCACCTGAACAACCGCCCAACAGAACAGCGACCTTACCAAAACGCTTTAGATTCGATTCTGTCATTTGCCGCCTCCATCTGTAGAACTAAGAACTGAAGGACTTATTAAAAAATGCATTTTAGATTCAGACCAATTTTTCGACAAGGTCCCAATATCCCCTGCACCCTGCGTGAGCACTAAATCACCATCGTCCAAAACATCGCATAATACTCGCTCTAATGCCTTGGTATCTTCTACAAATATGGGGTCAATGTGGCCGCGAAGACGAATGGTTCTGCATAAAGAACGACTATCAGCTCCGGCAATAACATCCTCACCTGCGGCGTACACATCCAGTAGTAAAAGCACATCAACTTTGGAGAGCACATTGGCAAAATCTTCATAGAGATCACGCGTTCTGGTATATCGATGAGGTTGATAAATCATCACTAGGCGTTTGTTCGGCCAACCACTGCGCACCGCGGTAATGGTTGCTTCAACTTCAGTGGGATGATGGCCATAGTCATCAATGAGTTCAATGGAACCCTTGTCATTTGAAAGTTGCATTTCACCATGATTTTCAAATCGTCTACCAATGCCAGCAAATTCTGTGAGTGCCTTGACAATCGCTTGTTCACTAACCTCATCTTCTGAAGCGACTGCAACCGCTGCGACTGCATTGAGTGCGTTATGTTCACCTGGCAAGTTCAGTTCAACTTCCAAAGTTGAAGCACCATCCGGACGCTTCACTTTAAAGAAACTTCGATGCTGCTCCTGCTTAAAATCAAAGACACGGTAATCGGCATCCTTACTAAAGCCATAGGTCATGATGGGCCGTGTGATCTCAGGAATAAGACCACGTATGGTTTCATTATCAATGCACATGACCGCCAAGCCATAAAAAGGCAGGTTGTGTAAAAATTTAATAAATGTTTCTCTCAGAACACTAAAGTCGCCACCGTAGGTTTCCATGTGATCGGCATCAATATTAGTGACCACTGAAACCATGGGTTGCAAATGTAGGAATGAGGCATCACTTTCATCGGCCTCAGCAATTAAAAACCGACTGCGTCCTAAGCGTGCATTGGTGCCAGCACTATTGAGTAGCCCGCCAATAATAAAGGTAGGATCTAATCCGCCCTCAGCGTAAATGCTTGCAATAAGACTGGTGGTTGTAGTTTTACCGTGTGTACCGGCCACCGCAACACCATGTCTAAAACGCATGAGTTCTGCGAGCATTTCTGCACGTGGGACAACGGGTATTCGGCGATCTCTCGCTGCAATTATTTCCGGATTAGATTCAGGGATTGCGCTAGAAATAACGACTACATCAACACCCTGAACATTGTTAGCCATATGACCAATACTTACCTCAACACCTAATTGTGTAAGACGCTCGGTCACCGCATTGTTGCCCAGATCAGAACCCGAAATTTCATACCCTTGATTGTGTAGGACCTCAGCGATTCCACCCATACCAGCGCCACCAATACCAATAAAGTGGATGCGACGGATCCGCCTCATTTCTGGAACCTCTGCAACAAGACCGGTGCGTGTGTTCATGCGGCGTACCTCGCTGAGTTCAAATTTGCTGCTCGAATACAATAATCAGCAACATCTTTGGTGGCTTCAGGCTTACTTTGCTTTTTGGCATTCATTGCAAGCTTCAAACAGCGGTCTCGATCATTAAAACCATTAAGAGTCTCCGCTAAATTCTCAGCATTTAGATCCTTCTGTTGAATAATCACTGCAGCATCAGCCTGAGTAAGGTATTGACCATTTGCGGTCTGGTGATCATCAACCGCATGTGGAAAGGGTACAAATATTGCGCCCAAACCTGCAGCGGCTAGTTCAGAGACCGTTAGTGCTCCACTGCGACACAACACAATGTCAGCCCATTGATAGGCATCATCCATCTCCGTTATAAACTCATCAATTTTTAGTAATTCTGTATTGGTATCAACGTCTTGGTATCTCTGCAGCACTAAACCTCGATTGCCCTTACCGGTTTGATGCCATACATTAAAATTCGTATCGTTTCCAAGCAGTGGCATTACTTCAGGCATTATTTGATTAAAAATAGCAGCCCCACGACTACCACCAATAATCAACAGTTTGATAGCTCCCTGATGCTCTGCAAATCGGCGTTCTGGAGACTCAAGATTAGAAATTGATGCCCTAATTGGATTGCCAGTCACAGCATCAGAAACAGTCATTGCATTTGGAAAGGCCTGTAGGCGATAACGAGCAAACTTTGAAAGAATCCGATTGGTCACACCTGCCACAGCATTTTGTTCATGAATGCAAAGCGGTATACGCATGAGCCAAGCAGCAATCCCACCAGGTCCGCTTGCAAAACCACCCATACCAAGAACTACGTTGGGTTTAAATTGTTTGAGCACTTTGATTGATTGCCACACGGCTCGAACAATCAACAGGGGTGATAGCAGTCGACTCAATAAGCCTTTACCGCGAACACCACGAATATCGAGTAAACTCATTTCAATGTTGTACTTGGGCACCAAGGTTACTTCCATGCCATTTTCACTGCCCAACCAATGAGTTTTCCAACCCAAATCAGACAGGTACTGCGCCACGGCCAATGCTGGAAAAATGTGTCCACCGGTGCCACCGGCCATCAATAGTATTTTCCCAGAATTGCTCATAAGCCAACCCCCGGAACAATACCTTCTTGCTTATAACGGTTTATTCGAGTCTCATAATCCACTCGCATAATGATTGCGATAGCAACACAACTGATGATTAAAGAACTACCACCATAACTAATGAGTGGCAGCGTTAATCCTTTGGTTGGCAATACTCCAGCATTAACACCAATGTTGATCACCGCCTGCAAAGTCAGAGTTATACCAAGACCCCAAGCCATATAGCCTGCAAAGTGTAGACCGGAGTCAACTGCGCGGCGACCGATGTTCATGATTCGGGTCAGTAAAAA
>JAUUZN010000063.1 GCA_030589945.1 Gammaproteobacteria bacterium
AACCTTGCATCGATATTTTTTGTCGTTATAACACGTTACCAAACTCATCCTGAAAATTCAGAACTCGCCGATAACTATCATCTCTGCAAGTGTCCACACAAATTACTTTATTCAATTGTTAAAGAGCTAAATCGGCAATGCTTGATTGCTCGACCGACGCGCATTATATCGATTTATTAATTCGATGCAAGCAGAAATTTCAATTAATTTGAATTAATTTTAAAACCGCTGTAAATAGTGGATAAACAAAGGCTTTTCGCACAAAAAACGACCAACTTATTTTGCTGGTTTTGTCTTGCGTCGTTCAGTAATATCTCGCCAACCTAAAAGGATGATAAGAATGATGATGTAAATGGCTGGTTCAACTAAATCTAGCTTCACTTGCCATGTGAAATGCCAAACGGCAAGAATGCCAATGAGGTAGACAAGTTTGTGTAACTGTTTCCACTTTCGTCCTAGCTTGCGCATCATCGCATTGGTTGAAGTCGCAGCCAGAGGAATTAACATCAGCCAAGCAACGAAGCCAATAGTGATGTATGGGCGTTTAATTATTTCAGACAGAGTCTCTGCCCAATCGAAAGCGACGATAAATTGGATAAAGATCCAAAAGTGAGCCGAAACATAGAAGAATACAAAAAGCCCTGTCATCCTTCTTACTAACGCTAATTGCGGCCAGTTTAGCCATTTTGTAAGCGGTGTGATTGCCAATGTGACCATTAACGAATTGAGTGCCCACAAGCCCGTAGTATGGAGTAATGTTTCATGGGGATCGGGCCCTAAGTCTTCTGCGATGATTCCTAAGATAAGATCGAGTCCAGCAGCAAAAAGCCAGAAGAATAAGATTGGTTTAACACCGAACCGTACAAAGTTCCTAGATTTACGAAGTTGTATAAGCCTTTTCATCATTAGAAAAAGCGTTCGAGATCCATTCCTTTGTAAAGGTGAGCAACCTGCTCGCCATATCCATTAAAGGGTTGTGTAGCAATGCGCTGTATGCCAGTTAACGATGCATTGGTAAGGCGACGCTCATTGGCTTGACTCCAACGAGGATGAGAAACCTCAGGGTTTACGTTGGCATAAAAGCCGTATTCCCGTGGAGCAGCATTCTGCCAACTGTTAACAGGTGCTTCTTCTGTAAACCTGATTTTTACAATTGATTTTATACCTTTAAAACCATATTTCCATGGCACGATTAAACGTAGCGGAGCACCATTTTGGGCGGGTAGTTCTTTACCGTACATGCCGACCGTCATCAATGTCAGTGGATTCATCGCTTCATCCATTCTTAAGCCTTCGACATAAGGCCAATCCAGTGACGAAAACCCAAATGTACTTCGACGTTGTCCTGGAAATTGTCGTGAATCTTTTAAGGTAGTAAACTCAACATACTTAGCTTTAGAGGTAGGTTTAAACTGTTTAATTAAGCTCGCTAAAGAAAAACCAACCCACGGAACAACAATTGACCAGGCCTCGACGCAACGCATCCTGTAAACACGCTCTTCAAAATCCACCATTTTAAAAATATCTTCGAGATTAAAAACACCTGTTTTTTCAGCTTCTCCAGCTATTTCTAAATTCCATGACTCGCTGTTAAAATTAGTCGCTAATCGAGCAGGATCTTCTTTATCCAGACTGAACTCATAAAAGTTGTTGTAGCTAGAAGTAACAGCTTCTGCAGTTGCAGCTTCATTGGTATCATATAAACCCGTTTGTTTGAATGTGAGTGGTTTGAGTATTTTTTTCTCTTTTTTCTCACCAAATAAGCGGTCAAAAAGTCCAGCTTGAGATTGACTGGACAAAAGGGTTGTTCCGACAAGTCCTAATTTAGCCAATCCTGAGATTAACTCCCTACGATTCAGATAGGCTGACTCTGATGTAATCTCACTACTTTTTATATCTTCGCTGTTCTTAATAAGCATTCTCAAGTCTCAATTAAATGATTTTAAAAATATTAGATACCGCTAAATGAGAATTGTTACTATTCACATTAACTATTATCAAGTTTTGTTTCGTTCTGCTCGTCGCTCAGCTCTTAACTTACTGCGTTGACGGAATGTAACAATGGGACCAGATATTAAATAGAGTGTGAATGCTGGAAACAATACAATCGGTGGGTTTGTAGCAACCATAATGACAATTAATACCATTAATAGGAGAGATACAAAGGGGACTTTACCCTTCCAATCAACTTCCTTAAAACTGTTGTAGCGGAAATTACTAACCATCAACAATCCACAAGCCACAGTAACTAATGCTACTGGAACAGCTAATGTGGAGCCATCCCAACCCAATTCTTCACCGAACCATATAAAGCCAAGGACGACACCAGCTGCTGCTGGGATAGGCAAGCCTTGAAAATATTTCTTCTCTATGGTTTCTGGCATGACATTAAATCGTGCAAGTCTTAATGCACCACAAACCAGATAGGTAAATGCTGCTAACCAACCTAATTTGCCCAACTGCTCTAACGCGCCCCAATTATAGGCGATAAGTGCAGGTGCAATACCAAAGGAGATAATGTCAGCCAGAGAATCGTATTCAGCTCCAAAATCACTGGTGGTATTAGTCATGCGAGCAACACGGCCGTCAAAGCTGTCCATGAGCATGGCAATGAATAATGCAAAGGCGGCATCTGAATAATGACCACTCATTGAAGCGACAATGCCATAAAACCCACAAAACACTCCAAATGTAGTGAATAAATTAGGAAGTAGATAAATACCTCTTCTGCCTTTGAGCCTAGATTCTTTAGTAACGACCATATTATTTTTTAACCTATTTTTATACTTATAATTAAGAATTTAACGGTATTATCCTTGATATTCTCGTTGATGGCAAAATCCATATTATAGTTTTATCATTAAAACAAACTATAGTTAGATTAGTTTATTGACAAAGACTAATGATCTGTCACTATACGAGCCAATTTGATGTGAGTGAAATAGCATCCTGAGAGGGTTATGAAAACCAGTAATAGTAAACATACTGTACTCATTGGACAGACCGAAGACGGCAATAAATTTAGACCCAGTGATTGGGCTGAACGAATGTGTGGAGCCCTCTGTACATTTAGAAATCGTCGTATTTACTATTCACCTCTTCTACGTCCCGCTATTCGTGATGGCATAAAATGTGTCATCATCGATGAGTCGCTTGCCGATAAAGAACCTGGGATACACAGCCAAATTATTAATTTTGCCGAAACTAATAAATTAAAAATTATCTCTGAATAAAAAAGATAACTACTCAACATTTTTGGCCTTTTACCCTATTCATTGCACAACATTATAGCTATAGTGCTAATAGATGTTCTGATATACGGAGATTGGAAAATGAAAGCATTGATCAAACTTGCAGTCCTAAGCATGAGCCTGGGGATCTGTATTGGCATTTTCGCTACTGAGAATGTGAATAAGGTCACCTACAAATGGACCGATGCAGAGGGAATCGTACAATATACTGAACGACCTCCTAAGGACATGGCCTATGAAAAAATTACGGTCAGTACAAGCGGTGCACAAGAAACCACCAATGTTACTCAAGAACAGGCTGTAGAAGAAGCTGAGAGTAAAACGAATACGGCGCTTGATGGCATTATTGAATCTAACAAACGCAACTGCAAAATAGCTAAAGAAAACCTCGAAGTGCTTACTAAACTAGCACGGATAAGAGTCAAGGGTGAAGATGGTGAGGAACGAATATTATCACCAGAAGAGAAACAGAAAAAATTATCTGAGACACAAAAACAGGTTGATGTTTTCTGCACTAATTAGCCAGTTGATATAATCCTGATTAAAAAAAAGCCACTTATAAAGTGGCTTTTTTTATTCTTAAGTTACAACTACTCGTTGGGCCTAATCTGAGGGAAAAACCTTCAGCTTTGAATCATTTTTATCCCAACACTAACTTTCCATCCTTCCAGCCCACATTTATTTGTTCTCCTGGATTAACATCTCCGGATAAAATAGCATCAGCTAGAGGGTTCTCAAGTTTATGTTGAATCGCTCTCTTCAACGGACGAGCACCAAACACAGGGTCATAGCCAGCTTCCGCAATTGCATCAATCGCTTCATTAGTAATATTCATATTAATGTCACGATCTTTTAGGCGAGAACTAATGAGTCTAATTTGTATCTCAGCTATTTTTTTAATTTGTTCCTTACCCAAGGGATGAAAGACAACCGTTTCATCAATACGATTAATAAATTCAGGCCTGAAGTTTTGACTGATTACTTCCGATAATGCTTCCTTCATTTGTCCGTATCGTTCTGGGTGGTCTTCGCCGTCGTCATCTCGGTACATTTCTTGAATGATATCTGAGCCAAGATTTGAAGTCATAATAAGTACTGTATTCCTAAAATCAACAGTACGCCCCTGACCATCTGTAAGTCGACCATCATCCAACACTTGCAGTAAGATATTAAAAACATCTGGATGTGCTTTTTCCATCTCATCAAGGAGAATGACTGAATAAGGTTTACGTCTAACCAATTCAGTAAGATAACCGCCCTCCTCATAACCCACGTAACCTGGAGGTGCACCGATGAGCCTTGCAACTGAATGTTTTTCCATAAATTCAGACATGTCAATTCGTATCAGAGCTTCTTCAGAATCAAATAAAAAGTTGGCTAAAGTCTTACTCAGTTCTGTTTTTCCTACACCCGTTGGGCCTAAGAATAAGAATGAGCCATTAGGCCGAGTAGGATCTGACAATCCCGCCCGAGAACGTCTTATTGCATTAGAAACAGCTACAACGGCTTCCTCTTGTCCAATGACCGTTTCATGAAGTGCTTGCTCCATTGATAGTAACTTGTCACGTTCACCCTCCAGCATTTTCGAAACGGGAATTCCCGTCATACGAGCAAGTACCTCAGCAACTTCAACATCTGTCACTTTATTTCTAAGTAACTTCATATCCTTTATCTCAACCTGAGACGCGTCGATTAACTTTTTCTCAAGTTCTGGAATACGTCCATACTGTAACTCTGACATTCTTGCTAAGTCACCGGCACGATTAGCCGTTTCTAAATCGAGCCTCGCTCTTTCTAAATCAGTTTTAATGGTTTGTGCGCCTTGCAGAGCGGCCTTCTCTGAAGTCCAAATCTCATCCAATACCGCATATTTACTTTGCAACTCATTTATTTCGTCATCGAGAATTTGTAAGCGCTTAATTGAAGCTGCATCGGCTTCTTTCTTCAAGGCCTCATGTTCAATTTTTAATTGTATAAGACGTCGTTCTAATTGATCGAGCTCTTCTGGTTTCGAGTCAATCTCCATACGGATCCGACTTGCTGATTCATCGATGAGATCAATTGCTTTGTCTGGAAGTTGGCGATCACTGATGTAACGATGTGAAAGGGTCGCTGCTGAGACGATAGCTGGATCCGTTATTTCAACACCATGATGAACTTCATAGCGTTCCTTTAGACCTCTTAATATTGCAATGGTGTCTTCCACAGAAGGTTCTTCAACTAATATTTTTTGGAAGCGACGTTCTAAGGCAGCATCTTTTTCAACGTATTGTCGATATTCATCAAGCGTCGTCGCGCCAACACAATGTAGCTCACCTCTTGCTAGGGCCGGCTTTAACATATTACCAGCATCCATTGCGCCTTCTGATTTACCGGCACCCACCATGGTGTGTAGCTCATCGATAAAGAGTATAATTTGCCCTTCCTGTTTGGAGAGGTCGCTCAGAACGGCCTTAAGTCGTTCTTCAAATTCTCCTCGAAACTTTGCACCGGCAATCAATGCCCCCATGTCGAGCGATAGTACTCGTTTATTCTTTAATCCTTCAGGAACTTCTTCATTTATAATTCTCTGAGCGAGTCCTTCAATAATTGCCGTTTTTCCGACCCCAGGCGCGCCGATCAAGACCGGGTTGTTTTTAGTTCGTCGTTGTAGAACCTGAATGGTTCTTCTGATTTCACTGTCTCGACCAATGACAGGGTCAAGCTTACCCTGCTCTGCCCGTTCTGTTAGATCGATAGTATATTTTTCAAGGGCCTGACGCTGCTCTTCCGCATTGGCATCATCGACAGTCTCACCACCTCGAATAGTTTCTATTGCTAAGGTAACCGCTTCTTTCGTTGCACCAAGGTCTCTTAAAATTTCGCCGAGAGTACCTTTGTCATCAATTGCAGCGAGAACATATAATTCACTGGCAATGAACTGATCTTTGCGCTTTTGTGCAAGCTTGTCACACTGGTTGAGTAATCTACCGAGTTCATTAGAAATATGGATGTCACCATCGCCACCTTCTACCTGTGACAGCTGATCCAATTTTTGAGCAACTCTTGATCGTAAAATATTTTGATTTATGGATGATTGATTGAGCAGTAATCCAATACTGCCACCCTCCTGATTCAGCAATGCTGTCATCAGATGTAATGGGTCGATAAATTGATGATCACGGCCAATGGCTAATGACTGAGCATCTGCAATTGCCAATTGAAATTTACTGGTAAGCTTGTCCATTCTCATGACTGACTTTCCTTCTATTTTATAATTTAAAAAGCTGTCTAAAATTTCCCTTACGGCAAAACTTTAAACTCTCAAGTTTTCTTTTCTTCACTTATAAAAATGGGGATTTTATATTACTTTTCAATGGCAGGAATTTTTCCAAGGAGTAAATCATCTAATTGTTTACGAGCGTCATCTCGTTTAATGAAATTTGAATCTAAATGTTCAAAAACTTTAAGCCTGACGGTACCCCTTAAAAATAATGGGATGAATGAATTCCCTTCTTTTCGAATGCCCGTCATTCTTGCAGGAATAATGATTGAATTTGTGAGTTGCGCTAATCGAAACACTCCCCTTTTGATGGGTTTGTGGGGCGCAGAATCTGTGAGCATACCCCCATGAGGATAAAGAGCCACTGCCTCACCTTTTTTAAGCGTAGCAATGGTATTTCTAAAAGCAATTTCAGGTTTTCCTGTACGCTCAACAGGAATGCAGCCAACAGCCTTAAATAATCGATTCAAAACAGGACGATTGTACTCTTCAGCAGCTATCATAAAACGCAAAGGTCTGTCACAGGCAGTAAGGAGAATCATCGGATCTAACCCAGACACATGATTACAAACCACTAATACACTGCCGTCCTTGGGTAAATTAAGAGCGTCAAATTTTAATCGATGGAATTTCATACAATAGATTCGCATCAGGCCATCAATACAATTAACGGTAGGATGTCCCCAATCAACTTTGTTTTCACGATGACCAAGACGAATGAGGTAAGTGATCAAGAAACTTAAGAATATAAAAATAATAATAAACTCAATCATTTTCTAGCTTTCCGTTCGCCAAATTATGTTTGCCATACGTCCGGTCACACCGTCTCTCCTATAGGAATAAAACTGTTTGTTATCGTCAAAGGTACAAAACTCACCACCGCTGATATTTTTAACACCAGCAGCCTTTAGTCGGAGCTTAGCAAGTCCATAAATATCCGCAAGATAGCGATCATGAGTTTTTGAGTCATCATTAAGCTGGGATGGAATAAAGCAACTAGAAGCGTCCTTAGTCTGAGCGCAGAATTGCTCTTTAATTTCAGGACCAACTTCGAAATTTTCTGGACCAATGGCCGGTCCTAACCAAGCCGTTATGTACTCAGGTGATGATGTCATTGAGTTGATGGTATTTTCAATAACTCCTGTAAGCAATCCTTTCCAACCGGCATGACATACTGCAATGCTTTGCTCAACGGTGTGATAAAAAAATACCGGTAAGCAATCGGCCGTCATGATTGTACAAACCACATCCGTTTGAGACGTCCAACAACCATCTGCGGAAACTATTTCACCTACGTTCGCTCGTGACCACTCAACAACATCGTTCCCATGAACTTGATTCATCCAGCGAGGAGATTCCGGTAATGCCAATTGCTCATTGAGTAATTGACGATTCATTTGAACATTTTGAGAAGAGTCACCGACTCCATTGGCTAGGTTACAATGACCAAAGTCACCTTCGCTATATCCTGTGGTTCGTACCGTCACACAGGCATGAACCGTATCGGCTACTTGCCAATTCGGTTTTATCGTTTGGATTATTGGTGCCTGACTGCCCTTACTCACAAACGTTGCTCTTCCTGCTCAAGAACGTTTATGAGTTTTTTCATATCTTCAGGTATATCCGCATCCCAGGTCATCTGTTCGCCACTGGTGGGGTGTATAAGTCCAAGTTTTGTTGCATGGAGTGCCTGACGATTAAAGTTACGTATCTGTTTCATAAAACCGCTTGAGACCCCTGGCGGTTGTCGTAAACGGCCGCCGTAAACTGGATCGCCGACCAGAGGGTGTTTAAACCAACTCATATGAACCCTAATTTGATGTGTTCTCCCGGTTTCGAGTTTGACTCTCAAAACGGTGTAGTACGAAAACCTCTGCTCAATTCGGTAGTGGGTAATGGATGGTTTGCCACCCTCAATAACCGTCATCTGTTTACGTTTCACTGGATGTCTATTGATGGGTTGATCAATCATGCCACCTGCTGTTAACGCTCCATTAACAACGCAAATATATTGTCTATTAACATTCCGTAATTGTAGTTCATTAACTAGGTGTGTATGAGCCTTAAGTGTTTTTGCCACCACCATTAATCCCGTGGTGTCTTTATCGAGTCGATGGACAATTCCAGCACGCGGTAGCTGTTCCAAATCAGCATGATGATTGAGTAATGCATTCACTAATGTTCCGTGCCAATTACCGGTTGCAGGGTGAACTACCAATCCCGCCGCCTTATTGACGACAATGATGTCCTCATCCTCATGGACAATATCAATACTAATATCTTCAGCATCCCAAATGACTTCAGCCTCTAATTCTGTTTGAATTTTTATCAGCTCGTTGCCATAGACTTTCGCCCGTATTTTATTAACAATTTGATCATTGACTGAAACCTCGCCACTTTTAATCCATTGCTGTATTCGAGATCTTGAGTAATCACTGAATAGCTCAGCGAGCGCTTGATCCAATCGTTGACCTTCAGCATTTTCTTTAATTTGACCCTGTAGAGATATTTCTGTCATTTTCTTACCAATTTATATTCTTACTGATTAATTGTTATTAGGAACTATACGGGATATTCGCTGTCATGTAGAATTGTCATTCATTTTACACGGGATTCATATTTAAACGCTATGCAACTATCAACAAAACTGTTTTCTAAAGTACTCATTCTCATATTTGTTAGCTTTTTAGCTGCCTGTACTTCTACGCCAACGAAAGACGCCTTTGAAACATTTCCCGAACTTGATGCCCGTGAGCTTTATGAATCGGCACTTACATCATTAAAATCGGGTAACTACCAGCCGGCTATTCAGCGTCTAGAAGCACTCGATTTACGTTATCCATTCGGTGCCTACTCCCAACAATCACAACTTGATCTAATCTTTGCTTATTATAAGCGTGGCAATAATGAAGCCGCACTTTCAGTCGCCGATCGTTTCATCCGTCAAAATCCTCGTCATGAAAATGTAGACTATGCGTATTATATGAAGGGATTGGTTAACTTCAACAGTGAAGTTGGCTTTTTTCAAGAATTATTTGCAGCAAAGTTATCAGAAAGGGACGCATCGACTGCCAGAGAGGCCTTTGAAGACTTCGCTGAATTGATGCGCCGTTACCCAGAAAGCCAATATGCTCCTGATGCGCGACAACGAATGATCTTTCTTCGTAATAGACTTGCTGAATATGAAATTCATGTAGCGCGGTATTATATGTCCAGAGATGCTTTCCTTGCTGCAGCCAATAGAGCTAAATATGTTGTTGAGCATTACCCGAAAACACCTTCTGTAGCCAATGCGTTGGATATAATGGTCACGGCCTATGAAATATTAGAACTTACCGAGCTCGCAGATAAAACTCGGCAGGTCCTAAACTTTAACTATCCTGACTTTGAAAGCTGAGCGACTGTCTAAATATTAGAGAGCCTGCTCATCCTCTTCGCCTGTCCGTATTCGAATAACTCTTTGAACGTCTGAAACGAAGATTTTACCGTCGCCAATTTTACCCGTTTTTGCAGTGTCTATAATGAGTTCAATGCATTGGTCACAAAGACCATCATCAACCACAATCACAACCATGACTTTGGGTAAAAAATCGACCATATATTCGGCACCACGGTATAATTCAGTATGTCCTTTCTGGCGTCCAAACCCTTTTACTTCACTAACCGTCATACCATTTACACCTATTTCTGATAGTGCTTCTCTGACATCGTCTAGCTTAAAGGGTTTAATTATTGCTTCTATTTTTTTCATGAATAGATTCTCTTGATTATTTTGGTAGGCGGTTAGATCGTTAGTAATAATAGCTTATTTTGAGATTTTGTTAAGGATTTTTTGTTTTGACCAGACAAAAAAATAAGAATGTTGTATATTCAACGAGTATGGAAGAACCAAGACCGCTAATCATGATATTAACTAATTATGCCAAATAAAGTCGACCTAACATCCACTGAATTTCAAGCCTATTTTTGGAAAGCACTGCAGTTTTTTAATCTTTACAGATTATCTCTGACAACTGTACTCATTTTACTTCAACAAACAGGGCTCTCCCCCAAGTTTTTAGGTCTTGTCCACCCAACAGCCTATCTTTGGATCATTTCCATCTACTTTTTGTTTGCTATTCTCATGATCCCATTACTGATTAAACGGATCCCCGGTTATAAATGGTCGGTCATCATCCAAATCAGCTTTGATATTCTCGCAGTGGTGTTAATGGTTCACACTTCTGGTGGTCTTAATAATGGATTAGGTGTATTACTTGCTGTATCAGTAGGAACTTCAAGTTTATTAATTGGGAGTACCCGCGCTCTAGTCGTGCCAGCAGTTGCAACCCTTGCATTATTTGCTGAGGGAATTTTTGCTCGTTTTCATGATTTACATGTTCTCGATTTCTCTCAACCGGCTCTCTTAGGCGGCTCTTTTTTCATCATCTCAATTTTAAGTCTTACCCTAGCCAGACGGTTGCATCAATCTGAACAAATCGCCATTGAGAGTAAAGCTAATCTCGCCAGTATGGAAGCTGTGAGTGATAACATTATACAAACCATGACTATTGGCGTTGTCATTGTCGATGAGGATAATAATGTACGGCTGATCAATGATGCAGCATGGAAAAGTTTTGGCATGCCATCACAACCGCAAGCCAAAAAATTAGAATCCTTATCGAAAGAGTTGCACAAACAACTTTTTCTCTGGCGTATAAATCCTTCAAACCCAATTACTAAAAAACTTAAAATGGATGCCAGAAGTGACGTCGATGAACTGCAGATTCGATTTCGTCAAATGGGTGAGGCTGAACATAATTTAGTACTGATCTTTCTTGAAGATACATCCATTTTAAATGAGAAGGCTCAACAACTGAAACTATCTTCTCTTGGCCGACTGACGGCTAGTATTGCCCATGAAATTAGAAATCCCCTTGGTGCAATCAGTCATGCAGCACAACTGCTAGAAGAATCAGAAAATATCAATGAAAGTGATCGGCACCTTTGTGAGATGATCACTAAACATTCTCGAAGAATGAATCATATTATAGAGAATGTGATGAATCTCTCTCAACGTCGAGCGCCGCAGCACGAATCAATTGAACTTAAACTATTTCTTGAACTTTATATCGAAGAATTAATGATACAAAATAAAGACAACCTCGATATCAATCTGGAGGTTATGCCAGACGAGATAGAAGTCATTTTCGATCGCAGTCAGCTGCTACAGGTCATGGCTAATTTATGTGGCAACGGACTACGCTACAGTCTTGCTAACACAGGGGTCGCATCCTTAAAAATAATCGCTGCTAAAGAGTACGGTTCTGAGCTAATATTTTTAGATATTATTGACTCAGGCCCAGGAATATCTGAAACTGACGCAGACAAGTTGTTTGAACCCTTTTATACAACGTCTGAGCATGGTACTGGCTTAGGTCTTTATCTTGCCCGAGAGCTCTGTGAAGCCAATGGAGCACGATTAAATTATCTTCCCGTCCCTACAGGAACTGGAAGTTGCTTTAGGTTAGTTTTTCCGCGAGATAGGGATTTAGACTAGATTATGAAACAAGCCAATGCACTCATCATCGATGATGAACCCGATATTCTAGAATTACTGGCGATGACACTACAACAAATGAATGTCATTTGTACAACGGCTGACACGGTCGAATCTGCCAAAGACAAACTTAATACCGAAAATTTTGATCTCTGTTTAACCGATATGAAACTACCCGATGGCGATGGTATGGAAATAGTTTCACATATCCAAGATATTTGTCCTAAGACACCTGTTGCCATTATTACTGCTCATGGAAATATGGAACTCAGTATTGAAGCGATGAAGCTCGGCGCCTTCGATTTCGTATCGAAACCTGTAGAGTTAAGTCGATTACGCTCGATGGTTTCATCAGCCTTACGACAGAAAGATCACACCGAGAAGAATCATAAAAATACCGTTTATCGCCTTCATGGGCAAAGCAAAAAAATGCAGCAGCTTAGGGAGACCATCGAGAAGCTAGCTCGCAGTCAGGCTCCTGTTTATATTTCCGGAGCATCAGGTTCCGGTAAAGAACTGGTCGCACGACTAATCCACGAGCAGGGTGGTCGATATACGGGTCCGTTTGTACCGGTAAACTGTGGTGCTATTCCTTCAGAGCTAATGGAAAGTGAATTTTTTGGTCATAAGAAAGGCAGCTTTACCGGTGCTGTAACTAACAAAACCGGGTTATTTGCTGCCGCCGATGGCGGTACTTTATTTTTGGACGAAGTGGCTGATTTGCCATTGGTCATGCAGGTTAAATTACTTAGAGCTATTCAAGAAAGAGCTATCCGCCCGGTGGGTTCAGAAAAAGAAATTCCGGTTAACATTCGTATTTTGAGTGCAACACATCATGATCTTGCTAAAGAAGTCAGAGAAGGTTCCTTTCGCCAAGATTTATTTTATCGAATAAACGTGATAGAGCTCAAAGTACCCTCTCTTTCTGAACGCTCTGAAGATATCCCCGAACTGGTAGATTCCTTACTGCACAGGATGTGTGAAAAAGACCGTCTGCCAATAATCACACCAAAGGCAATGTCACTGTTGGAACAGTATCATTTTCCAGGAAATGTTCGGGAGTTAGAAAATATTCTTGAACGAGCGATAACTCTCTCAGGTGGAGACAAAATTGATGCTAATGATTTACAACTTCCCGATCATACTGCGAAGGCATTACACAGTTCCACCGAACCTGTTGAACGTCATTTTGTTCGTGGCAACAAAACATTGGATGACTTTATGGATGATATTGAACGAAAAGCCATCAGTGAAACCTTAGAAGCCTGTCGTTGGAATAAAACTGCTGCTGCGAAAGAACTCGGTATCACCTTTAGAGCCATGCGCTATAAATTAAAAAAGCTTGGCTTAGAATAAACAGTAACCCCCTCATAATCTGTCCTCAAACTCTTAAACCCGTTTCATCCAGAACTAGTATGACGAATCGACTATGTCTGATTACATCATTGTGTTTCATTATTTAAACTAATGTGTGTTTAACGAATAACGCAATCAGTTTTCATTCATAAGCAAGGATGCAACCATGAATTATTTATACCGAGGACTTACCCTCATAGAATTACTCACAACAATAGCAATACTGAGCTTGACGCTTACATTAGCAATGCCATCCCTTAGTTCCTTTTCGTCTAAAAACAGAATCTCAACACATCTTAATATTTTAGCCAGAGCGATTACTCTTGCACGTGAGTCTGCGATTACACTAAATAGTAACGTGACTTTATGTAGGTCAAATGATCAATTTTCATGTCAGGGTCAGTGGGATGATGGGATGATTCTTTTTGTCGATAATAATAGTGACCGTACCATCAATGATGACGACTATTATTTACAAAAATTTGAAACCTTTCCAAATGGTGACCGAATTATTTGGCGGGCCTTTGGAAATCGTCAATACCTACAGATGAAACCCTCTGGATTTACTCGATTTCAAAATGGAACCTTCACTTATTGTCCAAGAGAAGGATTATCGTTTGCTCGTGGGATAATTCTTAATGCTGCAGGACGACTACGTTTCACTAAAGATAGTGATGGTGATGGCTTTAACGAGGGGGCCAGTGGTCGTCGTCTTCGCTGTTAACAGATTGACAAGGCTCCCGGCCAGCAACGTTTTATAAACCGATCAGTTCGCCACCTTTTAACGCCTAATGAATCAATACTCAGTAACTCAGTTTCACCTAACATCGACAATTGTCGCCCTACAGATTCTGCTGTAATAATGTAACCTGAAGGGATCAGTTGTAAAGATAGCCTATAGGTAATATCTCGACCATTGTCCAATGGCACATTAACACTAAATGTCTCGCCCGCACTTGCACCACGATATGAATAATTATTGATTCGGTATCGCTCCATGGCGTTCGTTGCAAGCATAAGCGCCGATGAGGCTTCTGAACGATTTACTTTCAAAATATAATTTTGATATGACGGTAAAGCAATGCTAATGATGAGACCAACGATTGCTATAACGATCATTATCTCTATTAATGAATATCCTTTAGTCATTATTCCAGTGAAATTTATACGCATTAACATTCCTTGTTAATTCCATGTGAAGAAATTAGTTTACAGCAGAAGAACTTGCTTTCCATTTCATTCGTCTCATCCCACCCCAGTCAGCAGCGAATAGCCCATCCACTATTTCCCTCCCTACTATGAGCAAAGGCTGCATACCCAATATAAACATCTGTGGTTTTGGCGGGATCCCTGATTGTTGAAGCTCAATAAAACGCTCATCAGATGTGAATCTACCATCTCGGTTGAGATTGACTGCAACTGTTCCTCTTTGTTTGTCTAAACCAAAAAGGCGGCTAACTCCTAATTGTGATTTACAGGTGTTTATACTGTTAGTTACTGGTGTAAAGGTTGTAAAAAACAACTGATTATCAATAGTGATTGATTCTGAGAGAACTTTTTCACCCTTTTGTAATTCGATGTACCAACCAGATAAATTATTCAAATTTGAATCAAGCTGATTAAGCTCAATTGATTCGCCGACCCAGTCTGTCACATTTAATAAGTTATCAAGTGTAATCACCTTGCTCGTTGCAAGTGTTGAGGAAGAATTGGTGATTGAGGAAAAAAGACTAAATCCTGTTTTTGTCATTACTCCATTAACATCAATAAGCTCTGGAGATAGCACTCCACTATCTCGCAATCCATAAAAATGATCATTAATTTCGGTGCCTAATGGATGCGCCCTATAGCCAGAGCCAATCGCTATGGATAAATAACGCTCTTGTCCTTGTCCTGTTACCAATGAAACATCTGGTGCATTATAAAAACGACGATTGCAACTAACAGCATTACAAGGGGAACCTGAACTACTGTCCTGTAATTGTGCCAGCATACCTCCTTTAGCAAGACTGTTCGCTATTAGTCCTTCCCACTGTCCATCCATGTCAAAACGAAAGATCTGTCCTACTATATCGGTAACATAAATATGTTCAATATATCCTGATTTATTTAAGTCAATTACCTTTGCATCTGCTGGTATTGAATTCATCTCACTAATTAATCCCGCAGCATTATTTTGTAATCCATTCGTTTGAGCGTCCCAAATTTTCATACCTGTTAGCGCATCTGCAATAAAAATTGTTCTTCCTTTGGTATCCTTTCTGGGTAATCCACCAGAAGGCATTGTCAACAAAGGATCTTGGTTTGTATCATAGCCTCCGCCAAACACCATGGATAATTGATATGGAATATTTAATTTGTCATCGACAAATTCACCAGACTTTGATGCTAGTTTAGCGATAATGGGACGACTCCAAGTTTCTGCAAGCTCAGAATACCCGACGAACGAAGAATCGATTTTAAACATCAGTCGAGGGGCATCATAAACACTGATATCAAATGCGAAATAACTCATTCCGCCGCGGCGCTGTCCTACATAGAGGTATGCTTTTTCATTTGAATCAACATCAAGTATGCCGTTTTCATTAATGTCATAATGAAAAATTGTGATTGAGCCATCCAGTCCATATTGGTGTTGCTTATTGGTGTTTGAATCTTCATCCAGTAAGATGTTTTTAATAGAACTCAATAACTTTTTTGGTATGAACGACCATAACTCCACACCGTTTTGTGTATTAAAGGCATGTAAAAATCCATGGTTAGTTGCTGTGAAAATAAAATCTGTTTCGACAAAATCACCAACCGCATCTCTTCCCTGATAAGTTAGTATGGCAGGTTCTGAGTGGAGTAAATCCCCCATCTGTTGATGCATTACTCGAGTTGGATTCTCTTGATTAGATTCTTCTGTTGTATAACCCATCAGCCATTCCAGTACCATATTCGTCTCTGAGGTACTTGTTGTTGCCAATAAGTTTTGCCAACTTAAATCAGTAGTAAGAGGGTTATTAATATTCACTAAATTTAATCCCTCGGGACTTACATCAGTATCTGATGTAATGTTGCTAAATAGATTACGAGTCACATTAGAAAAATTAAGATTACTGGCTGCACCTCCCACTAAAGCATTATCACCATCAGCCGCAGATGACCAATAACTCATTGATGACGTATTAAATTGCATGGTATTGATATCAATAGCACTGTTATTATTCGCATCAACAACTTCACCATTAGACATCTTATATTTTTTCAAATTACCCAACCAAGGTGATTTGAAAGTGGGCTGAAACATTGAATAATATAAATTTTCTGTATGAGAAAGCTGGTTAAAGTGGCTCACATTAGGAGTTAATGGCAATAATGAGTCTGACGAGTTCTGTACCGACAACAGGATATTATCGATTGCTCTTTCAAGACTCACACCATCACTAATCACAGCATTTGTAGCCCCTTGATTGATGCTGAATTTCAGCCCAAATGCGGCTAGGTCATTGTTAATAGCCGAATTAGAATCGACCAGAGTAAGCAAATGGGTTTTTACTCTATGAAAATTTTGATCC
>JAUUZN010000019.1 GCA_030589945.1 Gammaproteobacteria bacterium
GAGTAGTACATTTTTTAAGTCATCAGCCTTCGAATAGCGAAGGTAAAAGACCTTGGTGTTGCCATTGCTCTCAACCGGGGAATCAAGCTGTGCAATCACTGCTCGAATTCGAAGTCTTGAGTTAGACTCACCACTAATTAATATACTATTGGTGCGTTCGTCTGCAACTATTTTTGGCGAAGAGCGACTAGCGCCTTTGGTCGTCGTTGTTTTCTCAATACTTTCTAATATTCTAACAATTTCAGTGGCATTGGCGTTGACCAATGGGATGATTTCCATGCTTACGTCAGATTCTTTATCTACTTGGCGAATAATTTTAACCAGACGCTCAATGTTAGAAGCACGGTCATGGATGACGATGACATTTGATTCTGCATAAACTGCCATATGACCGGTTTGTCTAATCAAAGGTCTTAAAACCGGAGTAAGTTGTTTGGCATCAACATTATTAACCTTAATGACTCGGGTGATAAGCGTATCGCCGGTACTTGAACTATTTTCATCGCTTTCAACAGGTACCGGTTCGGCTTTGGCAAGTTGATCCTGCGTAATTTTAATAATGGGGCCATCTTCTATCGCTGCCAATTGATTCATTTTTAGCGCTGACAAGAAAATTGCATAGATTTGTTCTTTATTCAGATCAACATCAGCAGGCGATAAGATGGTTATTTTTTGATTGTTGATTCGAGGGTCTAGGACAAAGGTTTTTCCAGTAATTCGACTCACCGCTTCAATCAAAACACGAATGTTCGCATCTTTCATATTGAGATTGTCTGCCTGTGTCACGGGAACAACTAAGAGCTGTGTTACAGCAACGATTGTTATGAGCAGAGTAAGTCGAGACTTAAAAAATAATGCTATTTTATATTTCATATTGTAAAAATTTCCTACTGGGCTTGTGCGCTAAACATAATGGAGACATTACGACTACCGCGTTTTACTTCAAGATTAATTTCGTCTGCTGTACTAATTTGTTCCATCAAGCTAAATGCGCTGGCTGGATTATCAAGGCTGATGCCGTTGACGCTGAGCACGAGATCATTTCGTCTCAGGCCCATTCGTGCAAAGAGTGCACGGTTCTTACCCGGTGCGAGTCGGAACCCTTGGAATTCTCCTTCGACAATTGCCGGCGTGACAGAGACCAATTCGTTTAAAGACTGTGGATCAGAGAGTTTTGTTCTTAGTTTTAATAGTTCTTCGGTAAGATTTCGATCATTGCGTTTGTCGATAGTTGAATGAGACGAAGCTTTTGTTGTAGTACTAGAATTGTTTTGACGTTCTGTACGGTTAGTACTTCGATTTGAGGATTTAGCCTTAGGACCGAAATCTTCAATGAGTAATGTTTCAAATTTACCGCTGCGTGACATGATTACACGATCAGCAAGAATTTGATGAAGCTTGAGTCCGGCGGCTCCCGGCAAACTGTCGCCAATTCGATAGACCTGTTGTTTGTTTTGGGCTTCGATCATTGCTCCTGCGTATTTTTCTTCCTGGGCAGAATAGACGCCCCTTAGCTTTAGTTTCAATCGGGTAATGGGGGCATTAATTGGATCTTCAGTGGAAGTTGAAGTCGTCTCTGTCGCGGACCCAAAGAGTTGGTAAGTCTTCAGGGTGTTGATATTGAAAGAATCCGCCTTGTTGGTGTTGGATGTTGAGGAAATTGAATGGAGTGTGAGGGGGTCTCTGGGTTGGAAAAATGACCATAATTTCCAGCTAAAATTTGTTAGCATTATAATGACGAGAATTAGAACGAGCCAGCTGATTTTTTGTGCAAAACTAGGAGACGTCATCAGGCTTCGAAAAGCTCGACCTAATGATTCACTGCTGAAGGATTGCACATGCCTGTTCATCAAAATTAAACCTTAAACTCCATTTATAAAAATTCCACAGAGATTCATCCGTAAAAACCAAAAAATATCGATTTCAAGCATAGCAGAACTCATCTACCTAGACAGTAGGATTTTCTGACATTGGGGAACTAATTATCACTTTTTCTACAATATCTTCAAGAATACGTTAATCTTTGGTTGAATTGTTAACAAAATCATAACAATTTGTGTAAAAACGAAAAATATTATTATCACCAAAGATATCGTTAACAGGATAAAGTACTGGTAAATTATGAACATAGCTAAACAAGTTGATGCAAAACCACTCGGAGTTCGACTGGATCGCTGGTTGTGGGCTGCGCGTTTTTATAAGACCCGATCTCTTGCTAAACAAGCCATCGATGGAGGCAAAATCCAGCTTGATGGTCAACGGTCTAAACCCTCCAGAATGCTGTTGATAGGAGCGTTATTATCCATCAGTCGTGGCCAAGAAAAAATGCAGATTATTGTTGAAGCGTTGTCTGAAAAGCGCGGGCCTGCCAAGCTAGCTCAGAAACTTTATTCGGAAACAAAAGAGAGTCTTGAACTGAGGCAAAAATCGGCAGAACTTCGTAAAATTCAACATCGCTCAGAATATGCATCTGCTGGCCGTCCGGATAAACGTCAGCGTCGGAAAATTCATCAGTTTAAACAGAGCCAAGATTAATAAAACCACCTTGTTTAACTAAACTCTCGAATAATCGGTAATGTTAGACAGGCCTCTAGTCCTTTCTCTTTTCTGTTGGATAGTTTAATTGAGCCTTCATGCAGGTGAGCAATTTTTTCAACGATGGCAAGACCTAAGCCAGTGCCGCCCTTACCACTACGTGCCGCATCGCCACGCTTGAAGGGTTGGAATAATTCTTTGATATCTTCTTCTTTAATGCCTGGCCCCAAATCTTGAACACGAATTCGTATATTTTCAGTATCAAACTCGCTGATCACCGTGATGTGGTTATCACCATAACGTCGAGCATTCTCAACCAAATTGGTGAGAAGCCTTTTCATCGCTAAGGGTTTAAATGAATAGTCGGGCAGCTCACTGAGTTCGAGTTTGATGACCATAGGCAGTACGTCGATGGGGTTGGTGACCACTCTAATCAGTTCATTGAGATCTTCCATTTCAGCTGACTCATCTCTACCATCACGTACATAGCCGATGAACTGATTGATGATCTCGTCCATATCTTCAGTGTCGCGAATAATATCATCGCGTAGTTCTTCATCCTTGCTCGATAAGAATTCAATGGCCAGCCTAATTCTAGTTAGAGGTGTTCTTAGGTCGTGCGATATCCCGGCGAGGAGAATTGTACGATCTTCTTCAAATTGTTGAACATCGTGTGCCATCTGATTAAAAGAATGTGTAACGGCTCGTAACTCTCTGGTTCCAACAATTTTTAAATTACCCGGTCGATCGCCTCGACCTACTTCTCGTGCAGCGAACTCTAATCGTTTCAGTGGTCGACTAATTGAACGTGCCACCCACCAACCACCCAACAGTGACAGTATTAATATAACAAAAGCAAAAATGAGTTGTGGTCCTGGAAAGGACTGATCAATTTTTGCCAATGGATACCTTAACCAGAAGGCTTTTCCACTTGGCATTTTAATCCAAGCGTATTCAGCGTCAGAGCGCTCTATTCGAACTTCGGTAGGCATCCCAATATGTGCAATGAGTGAGCCTGTAAGCTCTTTATTGGATATGGCACTATTGAGAGCTGCTGACTCTGTAATGGTGCCATCAATGAGACGGATACCCGAGTGACTGAATTTAATGTCAAAAATGGATGAAATTGATTGAAACTGTGAGTTTTCAAGCTGCTGATTGATCAACAGTACTTCAGGAGCAATAAGAAGCATGATTTGATCGTTTTGTGGCTTAATGATAAAAAATGTAACCCACAGGTATATGGTCAACTGATTAATTAATAATAGGGCCGCTAACATAACTGCGATGCGGCCAAAGGTCGTATTGGGTATAACGATCAGTTTTCTAAAGAACTTTTGCCACTTACTGACACTTGCCCCAGTTCTCATTAACTGAAGTTTTGTTAGGGTTGGAAAGCGCACTAACTCTCGCCGTCTGGAACAAATACGTAGCCTACTCCCCACACAGTTTGAATATATCGAGGTTTTGCCGGGTCGACTTCAAGTAATCGGCGTAATCTTGAAACCTGAACATCAATGCTGCGTTCAAGAGCGGAATAATCTCGGCCTCTGGCAATATTCATTAACTTATCACGTGACAACGGCTGTCGAGGATGGGTGACCAATGACTTAAGAACAGCAAATTCTCCACTGGTAAGGTTGATGACCTTTTCATTTTGATGCATTTCACGAGTCGCTAAATTTAGTTTAAATTCCCCAAACTCGATGATTTTTTGCTCTGTTGAGGGTGCTCCTGGAACTTCTTTCACCTGACGTCTCATCACTGCCTTGATTCGAGCGAGGAGTTCACGAGGATTAAAAGGTTTACTCAAATAGTCATCGGCACCCAATTCAAGACCAATGATTTTATCAACCTCATCACCTTTGGCGGTGAGCATGATGATGGGTATTTTATTACCCGTTGAACGTAGGCGTTTGCAAATTGATAGGCCGTCTTCACCGGGCAACATTAAATCGAGTACCATTAGATGATAGTTTTCACGCTCAAGAAAACGATCCATTTGTTCTGCATCAGCCACTGCTCGGACTAGATAGTCCTGTTCCTTCAAGTATCGTTCTAGCAGACTACGAAGTCTTAAATCATCATCAACAACTAGGATTTTTGGAGTTTCTTGAGCCATTTGAGTTCGCCTTTGATGTTTTTATTATGAAGCCCTGTCTATCATACGGGTAGTTGTCGCAAAAGCACAGCAAAGAGCCAGTTAAAATTTGAGTGAAATTGTCGAAATTAGGCCTTATTTTGTTATCAATTAGGTTTATAATAGTGGTCTCTAAAACGATGATAACTTAGCCCTTTCTTTGAATGATGAACTCAATAAGCCCAACGGAAAATCAATCTACTAATACAATGACCCGAGGCGTCTCGTTTAAAGCGGTTATTGCACAAGATCTGTCTTTAAGTACCGAGCAGGTGCAGACTGTTCTTACGCTGTTATCCGCAGGAATGAGTATCCCCTATATTGCTAAATACTGCATGGATCAACTTGGAGACATTGACGCGCCTTTATTAAGGATCATTCAGCGGCGTTCAGTTGAGGCACTTCGACTCGAAGTCATTAAAAAATCGATGATTCAAAGCATAATTGAACGAGAGCAGTTGACGGACCGTTTAAACGATCAAATTAGTGAAGCCACAACATTTTCAAGATTAAGTGATTTGTATCGTCCCTTTAGAACAAGCCATCAGCATCATTATTCAGAAGATGATTCTAAAAGAATTGACGAATTAGCTAATCATCTACTAGCTAATTCCAGCCAATCAACCGAGCAATACCTTGAAAATATATTAGGGGATCGACCTGAATCTAGTTCTGATTTTTCAGATAAGTGGTTAGAGTTTGCTGAGCAGAGGCTCGTTTTACAATTTTATAATGATGCTGATCTAATTAAACATCTCAAAGAGTACTTTTGGCAACGCTTACACATTAAAAGTGAATCGATGTCTACCAGTGAGCTAAATAAAGCATTAAAAGGTAGGGGAGTTAAAAATCAAAAAAGACTCAAACGAATGAGTGCTCTAAAACAAACATCGCTTGAGAAGTTAACAGCTTTACAAATAAAAGATCTGCTACAGGGTAGACATGAAGGCATCATTAATTTTGAACTTTGTCTCGAAGATAATACAGCTGAACAAGAGGCAAATGATTATGACTCCCATGATTATGACACCAGGGCTTTACAGATTATCTTAAAACATCTCGGGCGCCTGTACGCCGATGGAAACAAACCGTTATTTGAAGAACTGAGCCAAAGGGCTTGGTATTCTCATCTTAAACCTAATCTAGAGATTTATTATTTAAGACGACTGAATGATTGGGCAGATGAGGAAATAATCAAAAAGTTTACGGACCGTCTCAAACTTTATTTGATGGCGGCGCCTGCAGGACCCAAGGTCATTATGGGTCTTGAGCCTGCCCTTAAAAGCGGTGTAAAAATAGTCGTGATCAATGCTGTAGGGAATACTATTGCACATACTGTAATTTTCCCTCACACCCCACAAAACCAACGCAGTCAGGCATTGAGAAAATTAGTAACGCTTTGTGAAATGTATAAGGTTGAGCTGATCAGTATTGGCAGTGGGACTGGCAGCGGAGAAACGGAACAGTTAGTTCAGGAATTAATTCAAAAAATTGAAAACAACAAACCTCAGTATCAGATTATGGATAATGTGGCCGCAAATTTATTTGCAAATAGTACTACCTGTGAAACTGAAACCATTGATGTGAATTTTATGCGTGCATTATCCCTAGCCAGAAGATTACAAGATCCTCTTTTTGAACTGGTTAAAATAGATTTGAGGTCCTTAAGTCTTGGATTTAACCAGCAAGAGGTAGACCAAAACAGGTTGAGTAAATCTGTTGCTAACGCAATTGAAGATTGTGTTAATGCCGTGGGGGTTGACCTGAATACCTCAAACTTAGATGGCCTTGCAGCAGTTTCCGGCATGACAAGAATATTGGCTGAAAAAATTATCAACCATCGCAACACAGAAGGTGATTTTTCAAGCGTAAAAGAATTATCAAAATTAGATTTTTTGAGCGATGAAGTCATCCAACAGTGCTCAGGATTTTTATGGACGAAGGCCGAACTAAAAGACTCGACTAAGTTGAGAGTTGATCCTCGACCAAAATTTAAAATTGCTAAATTTGATAGCAACATAAATTCTATCAATGATCTTGAAGTAGGAATGAAGCTACAAGGCGTTGTTAGCCGGGTCCAAAATTTTGGAGTTTTTGTTAATATTGGTATCGAACAACAGGGTTTGGTCCATATTTCAAAGATGGTTAAAGGCTTTGTTGATGATCCAAATGACATCATAAAAAACAATGATATTGTTGATGTTTGGGTTGTTGCCACAGATACAAATAAACGACAAATTAGTCTTTCTATGCTAGCTCCTGAAAACCAGAAATGTATTAAAAAATCTAATAACAAGAGAACAAAGACTCATTTGCGAAAAACGGCTAGCACGCCTAAGGAACCTATTGTATCTGCCTTTGCCGCAGCTTTAACGGCGGCAATTGACAACAAAGAATAAAATGTAGGATACCATTAGTCCGTTTCATTCTCCTTTAGAGGAATGTTGAGAATGTAACAAACTGTTGCATCACCATATTGATTCTGTTATAAAGTGCGTGCGCTAGCAAATATGAAGAAGCTTAGAGAAACTAAGCCTTGCAGTTTGAAAAATTTACGCCTCACTATGTGAGGCTTTTTATTGTCTGAACTATTTACCTTAGACATTTATATTTCTTAGGAATGAATGTAGACTTGTTGTCATGAAAAAATCAAACCGACCTTATTACTTTTTATTATTTTTTATCTGTCACGAGTTATTAGTGGCGGCCTTTTATTTTGAGAATTACTTAGGATTAGATCCCTGCCCATTATGCATGGTTTCGCGGGTTACGGTTTTTGCTTTAGGTCTTCTCTTTTTAATCGCTGCACTTCACAACCCTTCAGGATTGACTAGAAAGGTATACCACTCGGCTATGAGCCTTGTTTCTCTATTAGGAGTTTTGGTTTCTGGGCGTCATATTTATTTACAATCACTACCCGCCGATGAAGTACCCGTTTGTGGGCCAGGGCTTGATTATATGCTCGATACATTACCCTTCAGTGATGTGCTTAAAGAAGTGATGCATGGTTCGGGTGAATGCGCTGAGGTAAGCTGGGAATTTCTTTCTTTGAGCATGCCAATTTGGATGCTAATAATTTATGCAGGGTTTTTAATCATTTCAATTTTGCCGGTAATTCAAAAACAACATCGTTTTCACTTCACCGGCAAAGATTAATACCGTCCTATTGTAGGAGTTCTTCAGGCTTATCTTGTTTTAAGATCTCAAGCAGTTCAACCTCAAATATTAAAACTGAATTTGCGGGTATTTTAGCTGAATTCCTATCGCCATAAGCTAACTCAGGAGACAGTACCAGTTCAATTTTACCGCCTTCCTTGAGAAGCTGAAGACCTTCAGTCCAACCGCGAATGACTGCATTGAGTATAAATTCAGAAGGCTTGTTACGAGAGTATGAACTATCAAATTCAGTACCATCAATAAGCCGTCCTCTGTAGTTAACCTTAACTTTATCGGTGGCTTTAGGTGTAGCACCGGTGCCAGGTACAATAATTTTATATTGTATGCCTGACTTGGTGAGCTGCACACCTTCTTTTTGTGCGTTGGCCTCTAGGAAGAGTTTATTCGCCTCGGCAGTTGCTTTGGCCTGTTGAGCGTCTACTTCAGCGAGCTTAATTTTAATTTGTTCTTGAAAGGCTAATAAAACGGTTTGAATTTCCGAGTCATCCATTTGAGACTCGCCACTCAGTGCTTCCAAAAATCCTTGTTGAATTAAATCAGCGTTGAACTCCATACCCCAATTTTTAAATTCAGGTAAATTTTTTGCGAGGAACTGCCCACTATTTGCGCCCATGGCATAAGCAATTTGCGCATTTTCATCAGTCTTGTCTAGGGACAGGGTATTGACTGTGTCTCCCTTTTGATTTGTAGGGTCTGCCTGAGCATTATCCGTAGACGGCTCGCTTGAATTGCAAGCTGAAAGCGTGAGTAAAGCGGTTAATCCCAATAACGGCATGATTCGTAATGGCTGTTTAGTTTGCATCTGTAGTTACCTATTGTAGTTACTTATTAATAAAAATACTGAACAAGGTTCGATATAAATGAGTCGGAACTATCGTTATATTTTGTAAAAAAGGCAAGGTTTATCTTTTTTTTATCGACATAATTTTAAACTTGTTCTACTGTATATTTAATAGTGTGGAAAGTTTCGCTTCATTTGGAGGCTACGCACCTGTCTTTTAAATTAGATGCAAAGGTCATCCTGTGAAAATTCAATCACTTACTATCACTATAATCTCTATTGCTGCTTTGTTATTAGTCGGCTGCGAAAGTAGTTCGGTACCTCTAAAGCAATCTCGTCATTCGGCGGTTGCGACCTATGATGCCGATATCTCTGATGATGGTAGGTTTTCAATCATTGCCAGTGTTAATCACGACGCGGGATACTGGGATCTTGAGAAAGATTCATTACTATATAATTGGAGTCATTCAGATAAAACCGACATTGGTATTATCGCAGTTGATATATCACCCGATGGAAGTCGAGTGGTGACGGCGACTGAAAGAGACATTGCTTTATGGGATACGGCAACGGGTAAGAATATTGATTTTTTTAGACTGCCCGATAGTGACTTAAGAGATCTAGCAATTTCAGATCGGGGTGAGTATTTAATTTTAGGGCTAGGTGACGGACGCGTCATCCACATCAATTTAAAAACGGGACGACGCCTTGAGTTTCTAGGACATGGAGAGGCAATTAATAGTTTAGACATCTCACCCAATGGTCGTTATGTTTTATCTGCTGGCAATGATTACAGTGCTATCTTTTGGGACAGTCAATCGGGGCAAATGCTACAACAATGGAAACATAATTCACGGGTTATCCTAGTGGCCTTGAGTCGTGATGGTCAGCTTGCATTTTCTGCCGGTAATAAAGCAAACGCATTTATTTGGGATTTAGTGACGGGTAAGGAAGTGAGCCGGCTGGATCTTGGTAAACGACAATATGTACTTAGTAGTGCTCGTTTTTCTGCCGATAATTTAAGGTTACTTACAGGAGCTCCAAGCAAACAGTTGATACTGTGGAATGTTGAATCCGGTTTGGTTGAGAAACAATTATTGGTGAGTCCTCGTCATAAAAATAGACCATCCGGAGCAATCATCTACTCTGTTGGATTTACTCAGGATGGTGACTTATTGACAGAGTCATCTGCTGGTTTTGGCGAACGCTGGTCATCGAAGAATGATTCTAATGAGTAAATATGTTCATTCTAACGATAGATTAAGCCGTTCCACCGAAATCTAGTGACTACTCCCAAGGGTGCTGTGCTAGACTAGCGAACTGTTTCGTCGCATCAAAATACTGTTACCTACAAGGATCTATACATGCTTTCATTTTCATCAAGAGCTCGTCAGTCAGTTTTATATCGCGCTCTATTCATTGCCTTGCTTGTCACCATTAGCCTATTATCGGGCTGTTCTTCTGAAGAACCATCAACGGCAAAAAAGCCTGCAGTTGTGGAAGATGAGGCAGCAACTGAAACAGCGCCACAGGCAAAAGCAATATCAATTGAGCAAACCACTTCTTCAGATGTTCAACAAGAAACGAAGTCTCCTGAGACTGAGCAGTCTGTGACAACTGAAGAAACGGTTGTAGAGTCTGTACCTAAGGCGATTGTTAATCGGGAGATTGTTTTCACAGAGGGCACCGATTACGTCACAAAGTTTCCTAACGAACAACCCCAAAAACCTATTCTTGTAGAGTTCTTCTCATACATGTGTCCCCATTGTTATAACTTTGAAGGTACGGTTAATCGCTGGAAAAAGCAAAAACCTGATTCCGTGACTTTATTGAAAATACCCGTGTCATTTGGACGAGGACGTTGGAGTCTTGCAGCAAAGTCTTACTACATTGCTGAAGAGCTCGATATCACTGAGCAATTTAACCCTGCAATGTTCAGAAAAATTCACATCGAGAAAAAACCACCTCTAAAGGAAGCGGATCTAGAGAAATTATTCGCAAGTCTTGGTGTTTCATCTAAACAATTTAAAGCTGCAGCAAGTTCATTTAATGTGGACTCAAAAATGAGAAAGGCTGATTTCTTAGCTAAAAAATACCAGGTTTCTGGAGTTCCATATTTCTTGATTAACTATAAATATGAAATTGGTAAAGCAAGTTACGAATCAGAAGCTTCATTATTTAAGCTATGGAACAACCTACCCTCGAAGGATTTTTAAACTCACAGCTTTTAAACTCACAAGTACTACGCCGACCCAGTTGTCGGCGTTTTTCATTTAAATTCACATTCTTTAACAATTAATCAAACTATTCATCGGTCTTATGCGTCATAGTATCTATGGTTATCACTAACCTGAGAGGGAAGACTGGCCAAGTTCGCCAAATAATCATCTAAATTGCTTTTGATGATCATTGGTAGCAAGGCTTAAATTTAATAACGTGTTGAAATAGTTGGATATTTTCAACTGGTCTATAAATTGCACTACTGAACACTATAGAGCTAACAGCAGGTTATTAACTTATTTATTACCTATAGAAAGGATAGAACCATGGATATTAATACATTTAAAAGGCGCCCAATGACAAAGATCTTACCTCTTGTGATATCAACGATTATGCTCTGTGCACCCGTGCAAGCATCAAACAATGGTGAGATGTGTAATTATGAAATGTCCTACGACTTGAAAATTAGCAGTAACTCAATAACCTTTGAGAATGATTCGGGTCGAAAAATATTGATTGATGAGGACAACCAACTCTTTTTAAACGGTACTAAGAAAGAATTAAACACCGCTCAACAAAATTTGGTTGATAATTATGCGGACACGGTACGCCTTCTAATACCTGAAGTTAAGGCACTTGCCATAGAAGGAATTGATTTGGGTGTAAGCGCCGCTGGAATGGCTCTGAGTATGTTATTAGGTGAGTCTGATCCTGACTTTTCACGCTTTAGCACAAAGATTTCAGAAGTTGCGGAAATGATCACCAGTAAAATTAATGCCACTGATTTTAATTCTAAGGAATTAGAAGAGGCTTTTGATGAAGATTTTGAAAAAGAAATTGAAGCGGTTGTTGAAGAGGCCGTGGAAGAATTAACTCCTCGAATGATTGCTAAGGTTATGACAGCAGCGATGAGTGGAAATGATGGTGAGATTTCAGATCTAGAGGCTAGAGCCGAATCATTAGAACTTGAAATTGAAACCTATATTGAGCCACGCGCTGAGGCACTAGAGGCACGCGCAGAAGAGCTTTGTGGGACGGTTGATGAGCTTGATAAAATCGAAGACAGGATGGTGGAATCAGGCTTAGAAATGATGGATATCATTGAAAAAGATTCAGCTAACCGTAACGGGCGTTCTAGAGGTCATAAGTTTGACTTTGATTTTGGAGACTAAGTTAGCTCAATAATAGTACAATTTAGAACCATTAATACAAGGGGTGCCAAATAGGCGCCCTTTATATTTGTAACAATCTCAAAGTTACGCTCTCTGTTTAATTGAGCGGTCAATAACGACTTTGACCGCATGAAATATAACTGGATAATCGTGATTATTTAAGTTATTACTAATGGGTAGGTTTGCTGTTAATCACTAGTACAGAAACCACCACTAAATTATTAAACGATAAAAAGGAACACCCCATGAACAAGAAATTATTAATTGGTACGGCTGTAGCATCAGCTCTAACACTCGCAGCAGCAACATCAACAATCACGGTTGCTAAGGGTCATTCAGATATGGAAAAATGCTATGGTGTTGCCAAAGCTGGTAAAAATGATTGCAAAGCAGGCGCAGGTACATCCTGTGCCGGTTCTTCTACTTCTGACGGTCAAGCCGATGCATGGCTATTTGTTCCTAAAGGAACCTGTGAAAAACTAGTGGGTGGTTCTCTAGAAGCTAAGTAGTATGTCATCACTACAGTTTCCATCCAAACCAATCCCCGTGCGAGCGGGGGTTAGTTTAAAGCCAGAACATTATCAAACAATTCTTGAAACTAATCCTGACAATGGATGGTTTGAAATTATTCCTGAAAACTATATGGGTAGCGGTGGCGCTGTTCATCACTATCTAGAACAAATAAGAGCGAACTATCCTTTATCAATTCACGCCATTGGATTGTCTTTAGGATCAGAGGAAGGAATATCTGTTGAGCACCTAAAAGCCATTAAGGTACTGATTGACCGTTACCAACCCTCGCTTGTTTCGGAACACCTTTCTTGGAGTAGCCATAATAATGTCGCACTGAATGATTTGTTGCCCATGCCCTATACTGATCAAGTCTTGGACATCATGGCGAGAAATATCTCTCAGGTACAAAACTATTTAAAAAGACAAATACTCATCGAAAATCCATCCAGTTATTTCCAACTTGATTATTCAACCTATACGGAATGGGAATTTTTAGTCAAGCTCGCAAAACAAAGCGGTGCTGGCATTTTGCTTGATGTGAATAATATCTATGTGAGTGCAAATAACCATGGGTTTGATGCAGAAAACTACATCAAAAATATCCCTGCTGATTTAGTACAGGAAATTCATCTTGCGGGTCACTCAATTCAAAATATGTCTTCAGGTAAAGTCCTGATTGATGATCATGGTTCTGAGGTTATTCCAGAGGTTTGGAGTCTTTACGAGATGACTCTTGAACATGTTGGTAACCGACCGACACTCATTGAATGGGACGCTAATATTCCAAAATGGCAGGAGCTTTTTCAACAGGCTAAAATTGCTGACTCCCTGATGTTAGAAAAAAATAAACGATATGCCTAGCTTGATCCATCAATGACAACTCCTGACATCAAAAAGTTTCAACAAGTCTTTGCAGAAAATTTATTTTCAGATAAAATTTTACCCTCTGCAAATGAGGACTTGTTAGATCATATTGTTCCAATGTTCGGTGATAGCGATCAAAAACTGGAGGCTGTTGAGCGTCTTAAGATATATCGAAATAATGTAATCCTTTCGCTCAGGGATGCCGTTGGTGATACTTTCCCAGTTGTAAAAAGACTCATAGGTGACGATTGTTTTAATGCAGCAGCAGTCTCTTTTGTCCGACAAAATCCTCCTGAGCACCCTTCATTATTATTTTATGGTGAAACATTCATCGAATTTATTGCAACTTATCCTGCCTGTGTTGAATTAACCTTTTTATCGGATGTCGCACTTCTTGAATGGAATTATATTCGTGCTTTTCACGCTGAAAATGTAACATTACTTGAGAACTCAACTCTAGATAATATAGCGCCAGAATCGTTGGGTAATGTAGTTTTTAGTCTTCATCCATCGGTTAATTTCATGCAATCCCAGTGGCCTGTTGATGACATCTGGGAAGAGAATTTGAAAGAAGAGGTCGCGACAATTGAACTCGATACCGACGCGCAATGCAACTTGCTTATTTATCGAAAGGATTATCAGGTAGAGGTTATTAACCTAGCCTATGAATGCTTTAATTTGTTAACAGCCCTTTCTCAGGGAAAGACAATTGTTGAGGCGTGGGAATATGCCGTTGAACTGCAATTAAAAGCAGAACTCGAGCCACTTGCTGAGACTGAATTATCGAACATGCTAGGTTATTTGTTAAGTCTGTCGATATTTACATCAGCCAGGGTGAACGACCCGTTGTGAACGTTTTAGAGATTAGTTTTGAAAAAGAATTGTAAGTGATCACTTGAATTCAAGAATGAGGAAAATATGATTAGTAAATTGACACAGGTTGCCCAAAAGCCCATTGCAATATTGAAATCTATACCCGAAGATCTCATTGCATTAACAGCTCGCTTAGCCATAGCAACTGTTTTTTGGCGCTCTGCACAGACAAAAATTAATGGTTGGGATTTCTCGGGTCAATCTTTCCAATTTTACAATTTGAATGATTCTACATTTACATTATTTCAATATGAGTATTCTCTACCACTGATTAATTATAAGCTGGGTGCATACCTTGCAACCTTCAATGAATTCTTTTTATCAATTGCAATTTTGTTAGGGATAATGACGCGTCTAAGTGCTCTGGCATTTCTAGGTATGACTGCGGTCATTCAGATATTTGTTTATCCTGATGCCTGGCCGACACATATCATGTGGGTTGCGATGTTGTTTTACATCATTAAGCATGGCCCAGGACGATTTTCACTGGATCAACTTTTGGCTAAATAGGTTGAAAAAGTAGCGACTATTGCTCGTTGTTCTCTCGTAGGATATCGAGCATGTCTGAAAATATTTGATCAGAAGGCACTTCATGATCTCTAAGTTGTCGATAAATATTAAAAACCATCGCACTTGAGCCACTCAAATAGATATCGTAATCAGCGAGTTGTGGGAGTTGATTGAAAACCGCTTCATGCACCATTCCCGATTCACCGGACCAACCTTCTGCTGCTTGATTGAGCACGGGTACAAAAGTGAAGTTATCGTTTTCATTCATCCATTGTTTCGCCTGTTCACCGAGATAGAATTCACTCTCTTTATTCGCGCCCCAATAAAGTAAGATTTGTCTTGAATCGTCCTGTTCAACCAGTGTTTTAATGATTGCATGACTATGTGAAAAACCTGTGCCACCGGTTATGAACAACAGGGGTCTTAAACCATTACTTCGGTCAATGGTGCATTGTCCCATGGGGAGTTGAATTTCAATTGTTTTTTCATTCTGTAATTTTGTTAATACCTGTCCAGTGAAGTCATTGCCAGGAATATCTTTAATATGGAGCTGCAGTCTGCGTTCATCAGATGATGATGCAATTGAATAAGGTCGTGCATCATTATCACTCATTCGGACCAACAGGTATTGACCGGACTGGTGATTAAATGACTGTCCTTCAGGTGCTTCGAGTGTGACGATATAAACATCAGAGCCAATCTTTTCACACTCTAAGATCGAACATAAGTATATTGATTGGTTATTCATGTTTAGCTCTCATCCCTTAATACCATCTCCGTGATCCCAGTTGCTATAGTTTAATCCAATATGCCAAGTTGTTGCCAGAGGCCATCAATTTTATTCACCACCGATTCAGACTGTTGAATAGGCGTGCCCCATTCTCGACTGGTTTCGCCCGGCCATTTATTGGTCGCATCAATCCCCATTTTTGAGCCTAGGCCGGAAACGGGAGAGGCGAAATCAAGGTAGTCGATGGGGGTATTTTCTATCATCATAATATCGCGACTTGGATCGACCCGAGTGGTCATTGCCCAAATCACATCCTTCCAATTTCTTGCGTCCACATCATCGTCAGTGACAATGATGAATTTGGTGTACATAAATTGTCGCAGAAAAGACCAAACCCCCATGAGAATTCGACTCGCATGGCCTGGATATTGTTTCTTAATGGTAACCACAGCTAAACGATATGAACATCCCTCGGGTGGTAAATAAAAGTCAGTAATTTCGGGATATTGCTTTTGCAAAATAGGAACAAATACTTCATTTAAAGCTTCACCAAGAATCGCGGGCTCGTCCGGTGGTCGACCTGTATAGGTGCTGTGATAAATTGGTTTCTCACGCATAGTAATGCGCTCTACGGTAAAGACTGGAAAGGTCTCAACTTCATTATAGTAGCCAGTATGATCGCCGTAAGGGCCTTCGTCGGCCATTTCGTCAGGGTGGATAACACCCTCTAAGATTATTTCAGCACCGGCTGGAACTAATAGTTCGCTGCCGATTGCTTTTACTAATTCAGTTTTATTGCCGCGCAGTAATCCAGCAAAGGCATATTCAGAGATGCTATCGGGTACGGGGGTCACTGCAGCAAGGATTGTTGCCGGATCGGCTCCCAAAGCAACGGCAATGGGAAAGGCTTCTCCTGGGTGAACTTTTTGCCATGCTTGTAAATCGAGCGCTCCACCACGATGAGACAACCACCGCATAATGAGTTTATTTTTTGAGAGCAGTTGCTGGCGATAAATGCCAAGATTCTGTCTATCTTGTTCTGGTCCCTTGGTGGTTACCAGACCCCAGGTAATTAACGGCGCTACATCACCAGGCCAGCATGTTTGAATGGGTAGTTTTGTGAGATCAACATCGTCCCCTTCAATGATTATTTTTTGACAGGGTGCCTTTTTGAGAACTTTGGGAGCCATATTGAGAACTTGTTTGAGAACGGGAAGTTTCTCCCAAGCATCTTTCATACCCTTTGGTGGATCAGGCTCTTTCAAATAAGCGAGTAGTTTACCCACATCTCTTAAGGATGAAACAGAGTCTTGTCCCATACCCAAAGCAACTCGTTTAGCGGTTCCGAATAAATTGGTCAGTACAGGAATATCAGAATTGACGGGGTTTTCAAACAGTAAGGCTGGACCACCAGCCTTTAAAGTTCGATCAGAGATTTCAGTCATCTCAAGATAAGGATCAATTTCTTGAGTGATCCTTTTCAGCTCACCTATAGATTCAAGGTGGTCTATGAAATCACGTAAATCCCTGTACTTCATATTCGTCAGTGGATCTCAGCGAGCCGTTATTTTCGCTTCATGGAATCAAAAAATTCCGCGTTAGTCTTAGTCAGCGATAATTTGTCGAGTAGGAATTCCATCGCATCAATTTCATTCATAGGGTGTAATATTTTTCTCAAGATCCACATTTTTTGAAGTTCGCTTTCGGAGGTCAATAAATCCTCGCGTCGTGTACCGGACATGTTGAAGTTAATTGCAGGGTATACTCGTTTTTCAGCAATCTTCCGATCAAGGCGTAATTCCTGGTTACCGGTACCTTTAAATTCTTCAAAGATAACCTCATCCATTTTAGACCCGGTTTCTACCAATGCTGTAGCAATAATGGTCAAACTGCCACCTTCTTCAATATTTCTAGCTGCCCCAAAGAAGCGTTTAGGCTTATGAAGAGCATTCGCATCAACACCACCGGTTAATACCTTCCCTGATGAAGGAATAACGGTATTATAGGCGCGTGCCAATCGAGTGATAGAGTCCAGTAAAATGACGACATCTTTTTTGTGTTCTGCAAGGCGTTTGGCTTTTTCGATAACCATCTCAGCAACCTGTACGTGTCGGCTTGCAGGCTCATCAAAGGTTGATGCAACCACTTCACCGCGAACAGTTCTACGCATTTCGGTGACTTCTTCAGGTCGCTCATCAATTAACAGTACAATCAGTACACATTCTGGATGGTTGGAAGCAATGGATTGGGCGATGTTTTGTAGAATGACCGTTTTACCAGCCTTCGGAGGTGAAACGATTAGACCGCGCTGTCCCTTTCCAATGGGTGCACATAAATCAACCGTCCGACCCGTAATATCCTCAGTGGAACCGTTACCCCTTTCAAGCGTTAAGCGTTCGTTGGGGTGGAGTGGTGTTAGGTTTTCGAATAAAATTTTATTACGAGAATTTTCAGGGGAATCAAAATTAATGTCCTGCACTCTCAGTAACGCAAAATAACGCTCACCATCTTTGGGTGGACGGATTTTTCCAGAAATGGTGTCGCCTGTTCTTAAATTAAACCTTCTAATTTGACTAGGGCTAACATAGATATCATCTGGACCCGCAAGATAGGACATATCAGCAGATCTTAAAAATCCAAAACCATCGGGAAGGATTTCGAGGACACCACTTCCAAAAATATCTTCACCGCTTTTAGCGTGAGACTTTAAGATGGAAAAGATGATGTCTTGTTTGCGAGCTCTAGCCATATTTTCAATGCCCATTGATTCGGCAAGAGCGACTAATTCGGTAGCAGATTTTTGTTTCAGTTCGGTTAAATTCATAGTTTTATAGGTTTTAGATTCAAGAAGAGGTTTAAAGTAATACAGTGAATGTTTTGTGAATATAGCAATTCTTACTTCTTCAGAAGACAGTGAGCACCGTAAGTTTTGTTTTTTGGAATTTTGTTTGTGTTTAGAATTTATTACTCAACATGATAGGTATGTCGATAGTATGCAACCGAATGTAGCACTGAAAATATGATACGTCCAGTTTTTATGCCTGCTTTCTTAGATTGAGCACCTAGAATGTTTCATTCTAATTTAAATTGGACCGTAATTACGATCCAATTTAAATGAATAAAGGACTTACAGATTAGAGTTTAGAAAATCTGTGAGTTGACCTTTTGAGAGAGCGCCAACCTTGGTTGCAGCCGCTGAGCCATTTTTAAAAAGCATCAGTGTTGGTATTCCACGAATGCCATATTGGGGTGGTGTTCCCGAATTTTCATCAATGTTTAATTTGGCAACCTTTAGCTTGCCCTGGTATTCGTCAGCAATTTCATTGAGTATTGGACCGATCATTTTACAAGGCCCGCACCATTCCGCCCAATAATCTACCAACACAGGTAGGTCAGATTGCAGAACTTCTTGCTCGAAACTATCATCGCTTAAATGAACAATGTGCTCACTCATCAGTATTTTTCTCCCATAATAAATGTAATTTAGTCGTTAATTTGATTAATACTGCTATTTGATTACAAACTACGCTGCAATGCAAGCATAAAGCCTGTAGACTTGCGCAAATGAAAACAACGCACCTTACAAATACCCGTTTTGCAGATTTGGGGATGGAAAGTTCACTTTTCAAGTCCCTCGCTGAAGCAGGTTTCGAATACTGTACTCCAATTCAAGAAAAAGCCATACCCTTATTGTTAGATGGCCAAGATGTGGCGGGTCAAGCTCAGACTGGTACGGGTAAAACATTGGCTTTCCTAGTGGGTATTTTCAATGACCTCTTAACATTAGAACCTATTGAAGGTCGACAGCTCAATGAGCCGAGAACTTTAATTCTAGCACCCACAAGAGAATTGGCGGTTCAAATTCATAAAGAAGCAGAAATGCTTAATAAATATACCAACTTTAGAATTGGTCTGGTCTTTGGTGGAACGGGTTATCAAAGTCAGAGAGATTATTTGCAGAAGGGCGTTGATATTTTAATTGGCACCACCGGACGTATTATCGATTATTATAAGCAGGGCGCATTCGGACTTGACGCAATTGACTCGGTTGTTCTCGATGAGGCCGACAGGATGTTTGACCTGGGTTTCATTAAAGACATTCGATATTTGTTCAGACGCATGCCCGAGGGTGACGATCGTCTTAACATGCTTTTTTCAGCAACACTTTCGCATCGTGTTATGGAACTGGCCTACGAGCACATGAATAGCCCTACACAGGTGACCATTGAACCTGAGAAAGTAACGGTTGATAGTATTAGTGAACAGTTATTTTATCCAAGCAATAAAGAAAAAATTCCGTTATTGCTTGGCTTAATGGCACGAGACAAGCCTGAGCGCTCAATTGTCTTCACCAATACAAAACGAGATGCAGAAAAGGTATGGGGCTATCTTGTCGCTAATGATATTGAGGCTGGCATTCTCACCGGTGACATCGCTCAAACAAAGCGGCTTAAGCTTCTCGACGAACTCACAGAAAGTAAAATTGAGGTATTAATCGCAACAGATGTCGCCGCCAGAGGTTTGCACATTCCTGCTGTTAGCCATGTTTATAATTATGATCTACCCGATGATCGAGAAGATTATGTCCATCGCATTGGAAGAACCGGTCGTGCCGGAGCCAGTGGAGAAGCCATTAGTTTTGCCTGTGAAGACAACGCCTTTAACTTACCTCAAATTGAAGATTATATAGGTCATTCCTTACCTCTCATGCAGGTTGAAGATGACCTGTTGGCCAAGGACATAAAACCTGCAAAAATAATTAAAAGAAGTCCGAGACCTAACCGCGGCAGACCCGGCGGCAAACACTCTTCTAACAGAAATAAGCAGCACAGGAAATATTAATGCTGAAACTGGCTGCTCTTGATCTCGGCTCCAATAGTTTTCATCTTCTCGAAGCGAATTTTTCTGACAACCAACTCACCTTTGGTCACCGCATTAAAGATAAAGTACAAATAGGTGCAGGTCTTGATAGGGATCAAAATTTAAGTCAACGCTCAATCAATCGCGGCCTTCTCTGTTTAAAAACGTTCCAATATCACATCAAAAAAAATCAAATTAAACATGTGGTTGCAGTAGGCACCAACACTTTGAGGGTTGCTAATAATTGTCAATATTTTCTACGTCAGGCTGAAGAAATACTGGGTTATGAAGTTGAAGTTATTAGCGGAGCAGAAGAAGCAAACTTAATTTTCTCTGCAGTACAGACTGAGATCAATCGTCCTGAGATAGGAATGGCTATCGATATAGGCGGAGGAAGTACAGAATTCGCAGTAGGTGACGCTACAAGCTTGAAGCTAGCAGAGTCCCTTGAGATGGGGTGTGTCAGTTACTACGGTCGATTTTTTGCAGATGGTAAAATTTACCAAGAAAATGTTGAAGCAGCTATTATGTCAGCGCGCCTCGAATTAGATCCCTATCTGGCGGCCATTAAGTCTGAGCAGACTCAGTGGATTTCAGGGACTTCGGGCAGTATCCAATCAATCGCGATTCTTGCACACCACTTCTTTGGTGATGAGCTCAATACATTAAGTTTTCAAAGTATCTGCAAGTTACAAGAAAAACTCATTGAATCGAAGCATGTGAATAATCTTGATTTTGAGCATTTAGAAGTTCAACGACGTTCAATCCTACCGGCGGGTTTAAGTATTCTGAAAGCCATTTTTATTGCACTTGATCTTGAGCAAATTAAAATTTGTCAAACTTCGCTCTGCGAGGGTTTACTCATTAAGCTTTGTACGTCTCTCAATAAAGACTAAATCCAGTAGGTCGATCGAGTCATCACCTTCGATGATAATTGCATGAGTTTTTTAACGACCATTGGCAGTTCGGATGCTCCAGCTTCAATCGCTTTAGTGGCATGTCTTAATTCATCTTCTTTCATCATTTCTAAAATGCTGATGGATTTTTTATCGCTCTCTGGAAGTTGCTGTAAGTGATCTTCAAGGTGTTTGACGACCTGACGTTCGGTTTCAGCGACAAATCCTAAGCTCCATTTGTCTCCCACTAAACCGGCCATTGTGCCCATTGCCAATGAACCCACATAAAACAAGGGGTTTAAGTGACTGGTATGGCTGCCGAGTTGTTCAAGTCTGTCCGCGGTCCATTTTAGGTGATCGTTTTCTTCCTGTGCTGATATATTCATTTTATCACGCACTTCTTTTGTTCTCGCTGTTAATGATTGTCCTTGGTAAAGACCTTGAGCGCACACTTCACCACAGTGATTGATGCGCATAAGACCCGCAATGTGTTTTTTTTGTTGTTCACTGAGGTCACTATCAGACACTGACTTTGATGGGTCCGGGCGTTCGGTGATATTCGGATTATTTAACAGCGTCCGCAGGCCGGTATCGAGCACCATAACCATTTTATCTGCAAAGCTGGAATTTGAGAGTTGGTCCATACTAAACGTCTCCAATGACACTCGAAACCACCAACATTAGGGTGATGACAAAAATAATCACAAAGACGATACCGACAATAATGTAGTCTGATGCGTTACCCTGTTTAAAGTCACGCTCACGATTTTCATCACTTTGAACACCGATCATAGCTGCAAGTACGCTTTTCATCACGTCTAACAGGTTGGGCTTTCGTTCAGGGGTTTGATTAGAGTTATTGCTGGAACCATTGTTAGAATTTTGCTCAGAGATGTTCATTGCAGAAATAAAACCTTCAATTATAAAAAATATTGTTTTCATTCATTTAGCCATTTTAGTATGCGTGGTGCGAAATAGGTCAAAATGCCATCCGCTCCAGCTCTTTTAAACGAAAGCAGAGACTCACTGATAATTGCTCTTTCGTCAAGCGTGCCATTATCAATGGCTGCCTGTAACATCGCATATTCACCACTGACCTGATAAACAAAGGTGGGCACCAAAAAAGTGTCTTTAACACGTCTTACAATATCGAGATACGGCATACCTGGCTTAACCATCACCATGTCGGCACCTTCTTCAATATCGAGTGCCACCTCGTGCAAAGCTTCATCAGAGTTTGCTGGGTCAATTTGGTATGATTTTTTATCACCACCCGCCAAATTAGTGGCCGAACCTACGGCGTCTCTGAAGGGACCATAAAAGCTTGAAGCAAACTTTGCCGAATACGCCATAATGCGTGTATTGGTGTGGCCCGCCTGCTCAAGTGAACTACGGATAGCACCAATGCGACCGTCCATCATATCGGAGGGTGCAACCACCTCGGCTCCTGCCTGTGCGTGAGATAATGCCTGTTTAACGAGGACTTCAATGGTCTCATCATTGAGTACATAGCCAGAACTATCAATGATTCCGTCCTGTCCATGTGAGGTATAGGGATCGAGGGCAATGTCAGTCATAATGCCCAATTGTGGGTAGGCTTTTTTAAGGGTTTTGATAGCGCGCGGAATGAGTCCTTCTGGATTATAGCTTTCTTCAGCGAGCAGTGACTTTTTATCATCATCAATAACCGGAAATAAGGCAATCATCGGTAGACCGCAAGCGACTAAATCAGACAACTGGATAATCAATTGATCCACAGATAAACGCTGGATACCGGGCATTGAAGCGATATCCTGTTGCTCTGATTCGCCTTCTAATATAAATACCGGATAGATTAAATCACTGGGATGAAGACGATTTTCAGTCATCATTTCCCGTGAAAAGGCATCTTTTCGCATACGGCGCATTCGACGAGCAGGAAAGCTCCCAACGGTTTGTGGTTTGTTCACTTGTTATTCCTCAACCCTCAAAAATACGATTATACCACTCATTGGTGATTAGCCCAGTCATTTGCTTTTAAGAAATGATCATACAATTTGGCTTCTTCACTACCGGCTTCGGGTTGCCAATTGTATCGCCATTCAACTTTTGGAGGCAATGACATCAAAATCGATTCGGTGCGTCCGCCTGATTGCAGACCAAAAATTGTTCCTCTATCGTAAACGAGATTAAATTCGACGTAGCGCCCTCGACGGTAATGCTGGAAAGATTTTTGCTGTTCGCCATATTGAATCGACTTACGTTTTTGCATGATGGGAAGATAGGCAGGGATAAAACTTTCAGCAACGGCCTTGGTGATGTTGAAACATTCGTCAAAGGATTTTGAGTTAAAATCATCAAAAAATAAACCGCCGATGCCCCGAGGTTCTTGACGATGTTTGAGGTAAAAATAGTCATCACACCAATCTTTCATCCAAGGATAAAGATCCTTGCCATAAGGCTCCAAAGCATTTCGTGCGGTCTGGTGCCAGGAAATACAATCTTCATCAAAGCCATAGTAGGGTGTTAAATCGTAACCGCCACCAAACCACCAGACGGGATCATGTCCTTCCTTTTCGGCGACAAAAAAACGCACATTCGCATGGGAGGTTGGAATATAGGGATTATGTGGATGGATCACTAATGACACGCCCATCGCTTGAAATGAACGGCCAGCGAGTTCAGGTCTTTTAGCGCTGGCTGCGGCTGGAAGACTTTTACCCATGATGTGTGAAAAATTAACGCCACCTTTTTCGATGAGTCCACCATTTTCAATAACGCGACTTCGGCCACCACCACCACCTTCGTTTCGATCCCAGGCATCTTCGACAAATTGTTTGCCAGCATCTTCCTGTGCTAATGCATCACAAATGTCATCCTGCAGTTGCATAAAGTAGGAGCGAACATCATTAATATCAAAATTCATTAAAAAATCCTTTCATGGCGAGCTCTCTATGTCGATTAATCATCGAACTAATCTCTAAGAGTCTGACCGGTCAATGCGTTGCGAATTCTAGAGGGTTTGGGAGCTCTAGATGTGTGTCCATAGAGATAGAAATTAATGCGTGAGTTAAAAACTTTTCGTGCAGCGAGCATCGTCGTTGTGGTGGGACGACCACTAAGGTTGGCGCTGGTTGATGTGATTGCACCTTCAAACTTTTCACACAGTTGTACAATGGTTTCGTGTTTAGAGACCCTAACCGCAATGGTATTGCGCCCTCCTGTCAGCAAGGGACTGACATGGGAATAGGTGGGTACAACCCATGTTTCAGGTCCTGGCCAACTCTCGAAGATTTCTTTTGTGTTTGTTAATTGATTGAAATCAACCCATGGCTCGAGTTGAGTGACATCACTGGCTACGAGAATAAGACCTTTTTGAGCATGACGTTGCTTGATGGATAATAACTGCTCTATGGCTTGGGAGTTATTAGGATCACAGCCTAGCCCGATCACCGATTCTGTTGGATAAGCGATAAGGTGACCCAGTTCTAAGGCGCGTTTGGCAAGATGCAGTTGAAACCTTGATGAGGACATTAGCCTGCATTCAATTCTTTCTGTAAGGCGGCATCTTTAGCAATGACAGCGGCAGCATTTTGTGCGCGTTCGTCTCGGATCCGTTGAGCGAGATCAGCATCGGCTACCGATAATATTTGGGCAGCAAGATAACCTGCATTTTTAGCACCGGCTTTACCAATTGCAACCGAGGCAACAGGAACGCCACCGGGCATCATCACCGTCGATAATAGTGCGTCCATTCCCTGCAATGGTCCTGCGTCCATAGGTACACCAATAACTGGATTTAGCGTAATACCGGCCACTACACCGGCTAGATGTGCCGCAAGTCCTGCAGCAGCAATAAAGACTTTACAGCCTCGCTTTTCAGCATCAGTGACATAATCGTGAGTTGCTGCAGGAGTACGATGTGCAGAGGTAATCTTAACTTCATAGGTTACGCCCAGAGAATCGAGTACGGTCATTGTGGCTCTCATGACCGGAAGGTCAGAGTCTGAGCCCATTAATATGGCTACAAAATTATTAGCGGTCATTATTTATCTCTTTAGTTCATTCGGTTAATGGTTAAGATAAGCGGATTGTCTTATCGATTTATTGTATATAAGTGGCTAATGTAAGCGCCTAATGTATAAGGTACTGTAAATCCATGTTTTCAATCCAAACATACTCGCTTTCACGGTCTGGCATATTATAGAGCACCATCATCACCACCCATTTCAAACGCTCCATGTCAATACTGTCACCTTTAAGTTCCATTTCAAGAGCAATTGCTCTATCGATGACCATTTCGCGGGTGTGGTAATCAAGGACATTCATTTGCTCTAAGAATAAAATAAATCCACGGCAGTCGACATCAAGTTTCTCCATTTCAGAATCAGTATAAATTCTTATTCCAGTGGTATTACTGGCTGCGGGTAGATAACTGTGCTCACGAAGATCGACCAGATCATCAAGCCATAACATGGCTTTACTAATTTCATTTCGACTAAATCCGCATTCAACTAAAGTGGTGACGAGATCTTCATCCTGCTCTAGATAATGTGAATCATCATCTAAAAAATGTTCGAAAATAAATAAAAGAACTTCTAGGACATCTTCATTCATCGTAGTGAACTAACCCCGTTTATATCCATTGATTATATTCGTATTTTTATATTCGTATTTTATATTAGAATATCATACCCGAACATAGCCATCGATTGATGCAGTGACTTTGTTCTTTAATTCTAAACTGAAAAGCACTGATAAAACCAGTGTCATTTTCATCTTTGAGCGATTAACAATACGATTAATAGACGTTGGGTTGCGATCGACACATTTCAATAGCAGAACTTCATTTTTTGATAGTTTTATCGAAGTTTCAGTAAAACATAAATTACCCTGTTCTGAACCACTCGCTTGGTTTTGAGTGTTGGTTGGGTCTTCAACTGAAAAGCCTAGCTCTTCTACGATTTGAGTCGCGTTTTCAACCAAACAGGCGCCGTTACGTATTAGGAAATGACAACCACGACTTAATGGATTAGAGAGTTCGCCTGGGACAGCAAAGACTTCTCGCCCCTGATCTGCTGCTAGCTTGCAGGTAATGAGCGAGCCACTCTTAATGGCTGCTTCAATCACCAGCACTCCATGGCTCAAGCCACTAATCACACGGTTGCGCCGTGGAAATTGATAGGCTTGAACAATGGTATCAGGAGCAAACTCGCTGACGACCAGTCCTTTATTTTTAATCGTTTCAAATAAATCTCGATGCTTTTGTGGGTAACAGTGGTTATGACCACAGCCCAAAACAGCAATGGTCTTACCATTACTATCGAGTGTTGCCCGATGTGCTATTCCATCGATACCCAGCGCAAGACCACTGGTAATGGTCAAACCATAATCTGCGAGAGCTGTTGCGAAAATAATGGTATTTTCACGTCCCAAATGAGTCGGCTTTCTGCTACCCACTATCGCTAATTGTTCACTGAACAGTAAACTTTCATCGCCTTCTAAATACAGTAATGCAGGTGGAGAAGATATGGCCTGTAGCTGCTTGGGAAAATGTACATAGTTGATAATATGTCTATTGGGAAATTGTAACCAGTTAAGCGATTTGTCGACTTGTCGACTATTAGTGCTGCATTGGTGTCGTTTTAGGAAGTCTAAAATTAGTTCGGTTATAGGCTGATCAAACGTAATGCTGTCTAATTGCTCAAGGAAATTTCTAACCAGTGGGTAGGGTTGTTGCGCAAGGCGTAGCCAGGCTGTTGTTTGTTCCAGGTCCATCTGGAAGCTCCTTATTTAATGACGGCTCTATCCTTAGAACCGTCAGATTGGGTTGTAGTAAATGTAGCCTATGGAGTAACTGCAGCATCCATAACATGAATGGGGCGTGTTGCTCGCATTATTAATGCAAGGCTAGTCTTTTCAAAAGTTCTGAATATCATCAGTTCACCCGCACGTTCGGAAGGTAGTGTGACTAGCTCCCCCTTTCCATCACCAGCGACGTCATCTTTAACCACACGTCCCGATTGCATGACGGTGAGTACATGTCCAACTTCTAAATTATCACGCAAGCCTTTATTAAGGATTACTACATCGTAGGTACCGATTTGAGTCACGCCGTTATAAACAGAAATAATGTAAGCATTCACCTGATGTTCTGGGGCATGAATCATGAATACCGGAGGAAATGCTTCCTCATCAAAGGGTAGTGCTCGGTCACCTTTTAGTACTTCTTGAACTGACTTATTAATCATCAAGGTCGCAGGATCGCCGCCTCGGGTCATTTTTCCGCTACCTAGATGAATGGCTTCTATGCCCAGAAACTCTTTGGTTTCAGGGTCGATGTAAGGATCGCCTTCACGAAACAAAGAATAGCTTTTACGCATGGTATCGGTTACGCCTCGAAGATAAACCCTATTACCCTGTGCATAAATCAAACGCTGTGAGTCAGCGGCTAGAATATAAGGAGCATTATCAAAATCTTCACGGGATAGCACTCTTGGGCTATATAAAAATGGGCGAATAATATTTAAAGGAATGGTGGGTATTGCATCACCTTCTGAGAGTACGCGAATTTTCGGCGATAACTTCATATCAGTTGAGCGAACTATTCGAGGTTGTCCGTTAATATAAACGAGTCTTAATTCGTCACCTGGATAAATGAGATGTGGGTTGCCAACCTGAGGATTGACATGCCAAATTTCGGGCCAAAGCCATGGTTGATTAAGAAAAACACCGGAGATATCCCAAAGGGTGTCACCTTTTACCACAATATAGACGTCTGGGTGACCGTCTTTTAGCTCAACGCTCTGAACTGCCGGAGTAGTAACGAGCAGTAGAAGAGAGATGGCGCATATGGCTAAAGTTTTCATATTCGTATTCCCTACGTTCAAATTTTGGTTGGGCTAATGATTTACCCAATTGTTGACTCAATTGAATTCCCAATTGAGTAGATGATGTAATCAACATTTTGTGTCAGAATCGAAAAGATTCAATTAAAGACCTAAAAAAGCGATACCACCATGACCCTATTTTGCAGTATAATCATGATCTTAGCAACTAAACTTACTTAATTACTAGAACTTATCGTACATCAAAATGGCATTATTACACATTCTTAAGTACCCACACCCTGCTTTACGCAAAAAAGCCAAACCAATATTGGTTTTTGAGAATAGCATCACACAACTCGCTGCGAATATGCTGGAAACCATGTATCAGGCTCCTGGAATTGGCTTGGCTGCAACCCAAATGGGCATCGAAAAGCAGATTCTGGTCATTGACACCAGTGACGCTAAGGACAATCCGTTGATTATTTGTAATCCGAAGATTGTCAGTAAAGCGGGCGAGATGATTTATGAAGAAGGTTGTCTGTCATTTCCTGGAATATATGCACAGGTGAGCCGTGCTCAACAAATCAGCCTTGAATATCAGGATGTTGAGGGAAACCATCAGACACTTGAAGTCGAAGATTTAACAGCAATCTGCATCCAACACGAAATGGATCATCTCATCGGCAAGCTTTTTGTTGATTATCTTTCATCCCTTAAACGCAACCGTATTCGAAAGCAGCTTGAGAAGCAGCAACGTAAGCAATAATGATGAGTTCAGCGCCCTTAAAAATTGTTTTTGCAGGAACGCCTGAATTCGCGGCTGCTCATCTGCAAGCGCTCATTGAATCTAAGCATCAACTCTTGGCTGTTTATACACAGCCCGACAGGCCTTCCGGTCGAGGTCAAAAACTCACAGCAAGCCCTGTCAAATTACTGGCTGAGGCGAATGATATTGAAGTGCTACAACCTCAGACATTAAAGGCGGAACAACAACATCAAATACTCTCAGAATATGAAGCGGATCTATTAATTGTCGTGGCCTATGGACTGATGTTACCCGATGAGATCCTCAATGCTCCAAGACTGGGTTGCATCAATGTTCATGCGTCGTTGCTACCGAGGTGGCGAGGGGCTGCTCCTATTCAACGTGCAATCGAGGCCGGTGATATTCAAACCGGTGTCACCATCATGCAAATGGATTCAGGTTTAGACACTGGAGATATGCTCTTTACAAGTCGAATTAATATTGATGACAGAGAAACCAGTGAGAGTTTGTTCAAGCGATTGATGGAAATTGGTCCCTTGGCTTTAATCACTGCTCTAGAGAAATTATCAACAGAGGGTCTCACTGCAATTTCACAGGATGATACTCAAGCCAATTATGCAAAAAAGATTAGCAAGTCAGATGCTGCAATTAATTGGCAAAGCACAGCACAAGACATTGATCGAAAAATACGAGCATTTACACCCTGGCCTGGAGCCTATATTGAACATAATGGCGATAAAATAAAGGTGGTTGCAAGCATTTCTCAGAGAACGGATATCAAGACCAGCCAGATAGGAACAATTATCAATGCAGATAAAGATGGACTATTAGTGGCCTGTCAACAGGGTGCAATATTGATTACCTCGTTACAAATTCCAGGAAAGAAGATGATGCCGGTTGCACTACAACTCAATAATTACAAAGACCGTTTTAAAGTTGGGACGCAATTTAGCTCATGAGTGCGGCCCTACGTGCAAGAGTTGCAAGAGGACTCAATAAGGTTGTCGCAGATGGACGTTCTTTGAATGATGTATTGCCCGACTTTGATCATCTTGAATCCAAAGATAGAGCACTGGCGAGAGAATTAATATCGGGAACCCTTCGTGAATATTTTCGATTAGTGACCATCAGTCAGTTACTGTTGAAAAAAGCATTAAAAAAGAAAGACAGTGATATCAATTGCTTAATTTTAGTGGGACTGTATCAAATTTATTCAACAAGAATCCCTGATCATGCCATTCTCAGTGAAACGGTTCAGGCAACGGTTAAAATTAGAAAACAGTGGGCCAAAGGTTTGGTTAATGCGCTTCTTCGAGAAGCTCTAAGAAATAAAGAACAGCTCTTAAAATCAATACAAAAAGATCCCGCTAATGCGAGTTCTACTCCCCAATGGCTTTATCAAATGATACAAAATGATTGGCCTGAGGAGCTTGAAAGCATTATCCAGTCGAGTCATCAGCGCGCCCCTTTGACTTTAAGAGTTAACCGACGCCAACAGTCTCGTGATGAGTATCAAAAAGTTCTTCAAACGAAGGGAATTGTTAGCCATATTCATCCCCTGGCAAGCGATGCACTGCTGCTTGAAAAGAGTTGTAATGTACAAACCTTACCTGGTTTTAAAGCAGGTGATTTCACCGTTCAAGACAGTGCTGCGCAGTTAGTGTCAGTGTTATTAGGTGCTAAACCTTCGCATAAAATTTTGGATGCCTGTGCAGCTCCGGGTGGAAAGACCAGTCATATTTTAGAGCTTACTGATAATCAAGCAGAGCTTATTGCCCTTGATCAATCTGAAACGCGCCTAAAAAGACTTGAAGATAATTTAGCTCGACTGAAACTCAATGCCACCACGCTTGTTGCCGATGCAATTGAGACAAGCCAGTGGAGTGAAGGATTAACCTTTGATCGTATTTTGTGTGATGCTCCCTGTAGTGCAACGGGAATCATCAGAAGGCATCCTGACATCATGGTATTGCGACGTGAATCTGACATCGAACAACTGGTCGAGATTCAACGAGAAATGATGGACGCTCTTTGGCTATTATTAAAACCGGGGGGAATGATGATCTACTCAACCTGCTCAATTTTAAAATCTGAGAATACTCATCAGGTCCGAAAGTTTTTAGAGCGCACTGAGGATGCAACATTAGACAAAACGTTGCCATTTGAAAGTGACTATGTCATTGATAAAAATAATCAGATGGGCTGGCAAATACTGCCTGGTGAGCAACAGATGGATGGATTTTTCATTGCCAAATTAGTTAAAGATGGGGCATGAATAATTTAGTTAACAAAATATTAACAAGGGTCGATATTGACTATAAATAAGGCTAAACTACCCGTATGCATATAATAATTCTAGGTGCCGGCCAAGTTGGCGGAACACTCGCAAAAGATCTTGAAGGTGAAGATAACGAAATAACCTTGGTCGATATATCAAGGACACGCCTCGAAGAATTGCATCACCATCTAGACATTAGAACTATTTGTGGGGAAGCGGCTCACCCAGACGTCCTTGCGAAGGCCGGTGCAGAAGATACCGATCTACTCATAGCGGTTACCAACTCAGATGAAACCAATATGATTGCCTGCCAGATTGCCTGGCTACTCTTCAAAATTCCTACAAAAATAGCACGGGTGAGAGATCCCAGTTATCTCAATAATAAAGATAAACTATTTAATAAAGAAGTTGATGGCTTCTTAGCGGTCGATCAGGTCATCAGCCCTGAGCAGGTGGTCACTGATCATATTTTCAAGTTGATACAATACCCAGGTGCTCTACAAGTCCTTGATTTTGCTAAAGGCTTGGTAAGGCTGGTTGCAGTAAAAGCTTATTATGGGGGCCCGCTGGTGGGCAATGCGCTAGCAACATTACGTCAACATATTCCAAATGTTGATACCAGAGTTGCAGCCATTTTCCGGCAGGGAAAGCCCATCGTACCCCTTGGCTCTACGGTCATTGAAGCCAACGATGAAGTTTTTTTTATTGCAGAGCGAAATGACATTACAAAAGTAATCAGTGAGTTACAAAAACTTGAAGATCCCTATAAAAAAATAATGATTGCAGGTGGCGGTCATATTGGAGCAGGACTGGCTCGAATGTTGGAAGCTGAAGGATGCCAGGTAAAGGTCATTGAACGTAACCGAGATAATGCAAGACGTTTATCGGCAGAGCTAAATGGCACCGTTATTAACAGTGACGCCGCAGATCAGGACATGCTCACCGAAGAGAATATCGAGGACATGGATGTTTTCATTGCTGTGACTAATAATGATGCTGCAAATATCATGTCCTCAATGCTCGCCAAGAAATTGGGTGGCCGCAAGGTCATGGCACTGATTAATCGCCCAGAATATGTTGATCTTGCCCAGTCCAGTGAAATTGATATTGCGATTTCACCACAGATGGCGACCATTGGTTCGCTGCTCGCCTATATTCGGCAGGGTGACGTCGCTACGGTATACAGTCTAAGACGTGGTGCAGCAGAAGCCATTGAAACAATTGCCCATGGCGATTCGCACACTTCAAGAGTTGTCGGTCGTAAAATAGAAGAGCTCAAGTTACCACGAGGAACCACCATTGGTGCCATTGTTCGTGGTGAGCCAGGTAAAGAAATTGTACTGATGGCTCACGATAACATCGTCATAGAAAGTGATGACCACATCATATTGTTCCTTGTCGATAAAAAGTACATTCATGACGTTGAACGAATGTTTCAAGTCGATCCAACCTTCATGTAGAGAAACGAATGAATTTAGGTACTATCCTTCGAATTCTTGGAATACTGATTACACTGCTTAGTGTGACTCTTATTCCGCCCATGGTTGTTGCTTACATCTATAAAGATTCGGGCGGGCTTTCTTTTATACAGTCATTTTTTATCACTCTAGTCCTCGGCAGTATCCTTTGGTATCGATATCGAGACTATAAAGAGGAACTTAAAACAAGAGATGGCTTTTTAATCGTGGTACTTTTTTGGACGGTACTTTCAAGTTTCGGTGCTCTACCCTTTTACTTATCAGCCACCCAAGATATTCAATTGGTTGATGCTGTTTTTGAGTCATTTTCTGGACTAACAACTACGGGTGCAACTGTGTTGAGTGGTCTGGACAACATGCCAAAGGCCATTTTATATTATCGACAACAGCTGCAATGGATTGGTGGCATGGGAATCATCGTTTTGGCTGTTGCGGTTCTACCCATGCTTGGCATTGGTGGAATGCAACTTTACCGGGCAGAAACACCAGGACCGATGAAAGATTCAAAGCTGACTCCAAGGATTGCCGGTACTGCGAAGGCTCTTTGGTATATTTACCTTGTGTTAACTATTTCTTGTACTCTTGCATACTGGTCTGCGGGCATGACCTTCTTTGATGCCCTGTCACACTCGTATTCTACGGTTGCCATCGGTGGATTTTCCACACATGATGCCAGTATTGGATATTTTGATAGTGCCCTTATCGAGTCAATATGCTCAATTTTCATGCTTATCGCAGGTGTTAATTTTTCCTTGCACTATACCGCTTTTAACAGTCTTTCACTGTCGCATTATTTCCGCGACCCTGAATTTAAAACCTATCTTTGGATGCTCGGTATTACAGCCCTCGCATGTTTTTTAATTCTGGTGACCAGTGAATCCTTTGATACTGAAGGCTCAATCCGTAACGCTATTTTTCAAGCCATTTCAGTGGGTACAACCGCAGGCTTTACCACTTCAAATTTTAATCTTTGGCCAGCGTTTTTACCGGTGATGTTACTGCTCACCAGTTTTGTCGGAGGCTGCGCTGGATCCACCGCGGGTGGAATGAAGGTTATCCGAGTGTTGCTACTTTTTAGGCAGGGTTACCGAGAGATTAAGAAACTCATTCACCCTAGAGCAGTTTTTGTCATAAAGCTTGGAAAACAGCCTTTGGATAATAATATCATTGGTGCCGTATGGGGTTTCTTTGCCGCCTATGTATTCCTTTTTATTATCATCATGCTGGCGTTAATGGCAGATGGACTTGATCAGGTAACTGCCTTTTCAGCCGTTGCGGCCTGCATGAATAACCTTGGACCAGGGCTAGGCGATGTAGCCTTAACCTATGCAAACATCGGTGATTTTTCAAAATGGATTCTTTGTTTTGCGATGTTACTCGGCCGATTAGAAATTTTCACTTTACTTGTTTTATTTGTCCCAGCATTCTGGCGACGATAGTTCTTCTGACCAGTGATTGGTTAATTAAACCAGTTACCTCAATCATTCACGTTAAAATTCAAACCATTTACGCTGATTCTGCGTCCTATCATACGTTGGCATAAAATATGCAAAAATATAAAATATTAAGAATAATATGACTTATAGAGGATGGTTAAAAATGGTTAATTTAATTAGCAGAAACTTGAAAAAGTTGCAGTCAAGATCTACAAAGATTGCAATTGCAGTCGTTACACTAGGCTTGGGTCTATCGGTTCAGGCCGCTGAGAAATATTTGGAGGTCGAAAATTTTGATAGCATTGAGATCGGTACCGGTATAATTGGTACGGTTACCTGTGGAAATTCAAACACAATCACCTTGACCGGAGATGAGGATGAGCTCGATAGAATTAAAGTGAGTGTTCATTCGGGTGAGCTTGATATTAGTCGAAAATCATCAGCGGGTAGTTTTTTAAATAACGTTTTTGGTGACAATAAACGTAAGAGTATAAGAGCAGCCATTGTGACCACCTCACAACAGGGTGCACTTTCTGCTTCAACAGGGGCTTCATTGACCGTTCCAGATTGTGCCGTTAATGAAGATTCTCTCGATATCGACTTAGGTACCGGCGCATCAATTACAGTGAGTGGTAGAACCGGCAAGCTTAAGCTTGATCTTTCAACGGGCAGTGAATTTAATGCTAAGGCTGAAACTTTTAAAGCCGACGAAGCAATGGTCGATTTGTCAACCGGAGCGATGGCTAATTTATGTGGTGTTTCAGTGATTGAAGGTGACGCATCTACAGGTGCAACTATTTATGTTGGGGAGTCTGTGAATCGTTCGAATGTAGATTTATCAACGGGTGCATCGGTCAGTAGTAGAGGCTGTCGTTAGTTGTTGTTAATGGTGCTAATGGTGCTATTCAAGCAAGTTATCTCTCCAGTCAGAGATAATTTGTTTGGTGATGGCTGGACGTAAATAAAAACCTCTGGGTAGGGTCCTGATCATTTGACCTTCCTCACCAATTCCTTCAGTCAGTACGGAGGCGTTTGCTGCCTTCGGTCTAATTTGCAAGATATTGCCCTGATCAGCAGTAATTTTTTCAACCTGTCCGAGGGCAATTCGATCAATAAACTCGTTATAATCTTTTTCCAGTTGCGCTGATATTTTCTCATCAGGTTGCCAGAATATTCCCTGACCAACTCTTCGGTCTTTAAGCATTATATTTTTATCGGCTTCAATGGGTACCCAAAGTACCGTTTGTAGTTTTTGTTTCACAATGCTGTTTTGCCAATGAAGTCCTTTGATGTTAGAGAGAGGGACGACGCAGACATAGGTAGATTCAGTTGGATTTCCCTTTGAGTTTACCGGTATGGTTTTTAGTTCAATGCCCAGATTGACAAAATCGGGCTCAGGTTTGTTTCCAGCTGTCGCACCCAAGAGTTTTTCAATGAGTTGACCTACCCAGCCCTTCTCGCGACGTAAATCTTCGGGGACATTAACATTGATTGAATGTGCAAGTGTGGCCAATGTGTGTCCAGCGATACTGTCAACACGTGATTTTAATTGATCGATGTTAGTTGGCGCTGTGATAGTCGATGTATCTGCACTTTCATTGATGATAGGCATTAGAAGTTACACATTTGAGTCCATAGGGAGAGGTATACATTAACTTTTAGTTAACATTATTTCCATGTTTAATTTGCTGCAACGCCCTAGCTGTGAAAGAATAACCACAAGTTTAAATTTTATTGGATGATATTAAGATGATTGACTCGGAAGGATTCCGTGCCAATGTCGGTATTGTCGTCTCAAATAGTAAAGGTCAAGTATTGTGGGCACGACGACAAGGTCAGAATGCCTGGCAGTTTCCTCAAGGTGGCGTTGATCCGGGTGAAACCCCTGAACAAGCCATGTATAGGGAACTCTACGAAGAAGTGGGTTTAAAGCCTGAAGACGTAAGACTACTCAAGCAAACCCATGATTGGTTACGTTATAAACTGCCAACACGATACCTTCGACAGGGTAGTAAGCCGCTTTGCATCGGTCAGAAGCAAAAATGGTTTTTACTACAGCTAATTGCAGATGAGAAGCTGATTAGTTTCGATAAGGGCTCCCGTCCGGAATTCGATCATTGGCGATGGGTGACTTATTGGTACCCCATTAGAAATGTAATTGATTTTAAATGTGATGTTTACCGAAAGGCACTTGCAGAGCTTCTTCCTTGGCTCAATGTTAAGAAGCAACATACCTATAAGCGTCGCTCGAAAAACCATAGGCATTCTAAAAATACTCATCACACCAAATAACAGGAGGCTTGCTGGACATGCTCTCGACCTTGCGTTCAATTATTCATACAGTGAATGCTGCTGATGGGTTGCAAGATACTTTTGAGATCATTGTTGATGAAACCAGCCGCGCAATTAAAACCGATGTCTGTA
>JAUUZN010000189.1 GCA_030589945.1 Gammaproteobacteria bacterium
CTTCTACACGAATCAGATAACGATCATAGCTATCGCCATTAGTGCCAACCGGAATATCAAAATCGAGTTGATCATAAACAGCATAAGGTTGTTTTTTACGGATGTCCCACTCAACACCTGAGCCACGCAACATCGGTCCAGTAAAACCAAGTTGTTTAGCACGCATCGCTGAAACTTTACCAATCCCAACTGTTCTTTGTTTCCAAATGCGGTTATCCGTTAATAAAGTTTCATACTCATCAATGAGTCCAGGGAAGCGATTAGTGAAATCTTCAATAAAATCAAGTAATGAACCATTTCTATTTCTATTACGACGTGCCGCTTCTTTTTCAGATACCCACTGAGTTGCTTCATATTGAGGCATATTGTCAGGTAGATCTCGGTATAAGCCACCTACTCTATAATAAGTAGCGTGCATACGTGCACCAGAAACAGCTTCATAACAATCCATCAAATCTTCACGCTCACGGAAGCAATAAAGAAAGACGGTCATCGCGCCCACATCTAAAGCATGAGTTCCTAACCACATTAAATGATTAAGGATTCGAGTTATTTCATCAAACATGACTCGAATGTATTGAGCTCTTTCAGGGACTTTTACACCCATAAGTTTTTCAATAGCACCGACATAGCAATGCTCACTACACATCATAGAAACGTAATCGAGTCTATCCATGTAACCAATACTTTGGTTATAAGGTTTGCTTTCAGCTAATTTTTCAGTACCACGATGCAACAAACCTATATGAGGATCTGCACGCTGAATAACTTCACCATCCATCTCGAGAACAAGACGAAGCACGCCGTGAGCCGCTGGATGCTGTGGACCAAAGTTTAAAGTGTAATTGCGAATTTCTGGCATTTTAGGAATCCGTCTCTTCTTCAGTATCAGCTACTGGCGATATGCCATCTTCATAGCGATTATCTTCACGAATAACCCGAGGCACTAATGTGCGAGGATCAATTTTTACTGGTTCATAAATGACGCGTTTTTGTTCTGGGTCATAACGCATTTCAACATGACCAACTAATGGGAATTCTTTACGGAAAGGATGTCCAATAAATCCATAATCAGTCAAAATTCGACGCAAATCAGGATGTCCTTTATACATAATACCGAACAGATCGAACGCTTCACGTTCAAACCAATCAACACCATTCCAAACATCAATAACTGAATCAACGATAGGTTTCTTTTCGTCTAAAAAGACACGTAAACGTAATCGATGATTATTACAAACTGATAACAAATGATAGACAGAGGCAAATCGGGTTTCAGGTTTAAATGCTGGTTTAGACTCAGTATCACAACCCCTACTAAAACCTGTTACTGATGCATTATTAGTGGTCCATTCAGTATTTCCATATTCAGAATAATCCACACCACAAACATCAATACATTGTTCAAATTGAAGAATGCGATGATCACGTAACAAATAAGCCGTTTTCAATAAAACATCAGCCGCTACTGTTAACGTTAATTCTTCTCTGAAGCGTTCTAAAGAAAATTCAATTTCCTCATCTTCTAAAGCTTCTTCAAGCTCTTCAGCTAAATTATCGAGACGTTCATTTGGCGTCATAATAAATTCAAATCCTAATAACTATCAGCGCGCAATCGTGCTGGTGCGTTTGATTTTATTTTGTAGCTGAATAATGCCGTATAAAAGCGCTTCAGCCGTTGGCGGGCAACCAGGGACATAGATATCAACCGGAACTATTCGATCACAACCTCTAACCACTGCATATGAATAATGATAATAACCACCACCATTAGCACAAGATCCCATTGAGATAACCCAACGAGGCTCAGCCATTTGGTCATAAACTTTACGTAAAGCTGGAGCCATTTTGTTTACTAAAGTTCCAGCAACAATCATGACATCAGATTGACGAGGACTTGGACGAAAGATAATACCGAAACGATCCATGTCGTAACGAGAAGCTGCTGCGTGCATCATTTCAACAGCACAACAAGCCAAACCAAAAGTCATTGGCCATAACGAACCCGTTCTAGCCCAATTGATTAATTTATCTGCAGAGGTAGTAACAAAACCTTTTTCAAGAACACCTTCTATTCCCATTCTAAGGCTCCTTTTTTCCATTCGTAAATAAAGCCAATCACCAAAATACCTAGGAACATCACCATAGCTAGATAACCAACCATACCGATTTTGTCGAGTACAACAGCCCAAGGGAAAAGAAAGGCAATTTCCAAATCGAAGATAATAAAAAGGATAGCTACGAGATAATAACGAACATCGAATTTCATACGAGCATCTTCAAATGCTTCGAAACCACATTCATATGGAGAGTTTTTTTCAGAGTCAGGTCGACTAGGCCCCATGACAAAACCAATGCCAATAGCCGCGATACCAATAAATGAACCTACTACCAGAAATATCAGTATCGGCAGATAGTTTTCTAACATGATTGATGCATCCTCTTAAATAGATAGGCCTTAGTAATTTTTATGACCCATCAACTTTGAGCGCAAATTCTATTGCAGTAAGACCTATTATGTCAAGTTATAAGGCGTATAAATAAATGTTAGCAATCAATGAGTTACGATGTTTTGTGGGCATGCATAAAAAAACGGTATCACCAAAGAAATGATACCGTTTTTATTTTACTTGGTGCCGAAGGCCGGACTCGAACCGGCACGACCTTACAGTCACTACCCCCTCAAGGTAGCGCGTCTACCAATTTCACCACTTCGGCATGTTTTTTTGAGTTATTGCTCAACCTTGACGGAAGGCATATCGCTCGAAGTTTCTGCAGGCATTTCAACTGACTCTGGAATTGGAGATTCGATAACAGGAATAGGCATTTCGACTGGCGCTGGAATTGAGGACTCCACAGCAGGAATTGGCGATGCCACAGCAGGCACATCAGATTCAACACTAAACTGCTCAATCTCAGGAACCACTGGTATATCAGAATTATTTACTTCAATTGCTGGAGCTGTTTCAACAGCAGCTGGCACAGCATCCATCAAACTTTCAGTTTCTGTTGACTGCATTGCATAATAAGCCAACCACAAGCTAGTCATAAAGAATAAAGCGGCGAAAACACCCGTTGTACGGCTTAGAAAGTTTGCTGATCCTTGAGAACCAAAAACAGTAGCAGATGCCCCACTACCAAAAGCAGCTCCGGCATCAGCACCTTTACCATGCTGCATCAAGACCAATCCCACTAACCCAATAGCAAGAAAAAGATGAACGACTGTTAATATAGTTTCCATAATTATTCCAATATTTTTCTAGTTTGCAGCTTTACCAATTGCTAAGAAGTCATCCGCCTTAAGCGAAGCTCCACCAATAAGACCACCATCGATATCAGCACAAGCTAATAACTCATTTGCGTTACCCGCATTCATACTACCACCGTAAAGAATCTGGATTTTATCAGCAACTACCTGACTTTTTTCTGAAACCATTTTGCGAATAAAAGCATGTGCATCCTGGGCTTGCTCAGGAGAAGCTGTAACGCCTGTACCAATTGCCCAAACAGGTTCATAAGCAATAACGCCCTCACCCAACACATCAACACCTAAACGATCGATCACCGCATTGACTTGACGAGACACAACTTCTTCCATCACACCAGATTCACGCTCTTCTAATGTTTCACCGATACAAAACAAAGGAATCAAACCAGCTTTACGCGCTGTTTCAAATTTTTCTGCAACAAGCTCATCAGACTCATTATGATAGGTTCTACGCTCAGAGTGACCAATAATGACGTATTTACAACCGAAGTCATTCCACATACCACCAGAGATCTCACCAGTATAAGCACCACTTTCTTGAACAGAAATATCCTGACCACCAAAAGCGATTGGAGTATCTTCTAGTTGATTTGAAACATCACTAATATAGACAGCAGGACAACAAAGTGCCATTTCTGCATTATTAACATCTGAAATACTGGCTTTGATGCCATCTAAAAGTATTTTGATACTTTCGCGGCTACTATTCATTTTCCAGTTACCAGCTACCAATGTTTGTCTCATTAAATGCTCCCACCTTGATTCTAAAATTAAGTACTACAGGTATTACAAGGCGCGCAAGTTTACAGTCCAAAAAGCGCTAAATCAATGAAATACCTTAAAAAATTGGGTGGCGACCACACCAGCCACACCCCGGCACACGAACTCACTGCTGCGGTTGCTCCCTTCCGGGCCTGGCCGAGTTCACAGCTAATCGTTGCGAGGGGACCAGCAGGTCACCATAACGGCGCGGATTATGCCGTAAAATGATCAATGTTTAAATAGTATCTTTGTAAGAATTTGAAATTAGACAGAGATAGGCAAAATCGACATCACTTGAATTCGCAACTCACTCACCTTCCAGCGGATATTGTAGTCACCTAAATTCAGACCATATTCTTGGGTATCCCCTGAGTTCTTATAGGCCGGCCTTGGGTCTAGAGATAATACCTGCTCAAGGAATTGCTTGAATTCTTGATGATCTGCAATTGCCGCCAGCTGCTGCTTAGCTTCAGTAGAAAAACTAACCTGCAGCTTAGCTTCCGGACTTTTATCAGCAAATCCGCCAGAAGCGTTCGGTATTGAATCGACGTAAGGTATATAAGGTTTGATATCGACAATTGGCGTTCCATCAATCAAATCTCCACCCTCAATAACCACCGTTAAGCTCTTTGGTTTTTGCTCAATGCCAACAAGTCGAACAACTGACTGCCCTAAATTATTAGGCCTAAAAGGTGATCGACTAGCAAAAACACCCACCTTTTTATTACCACCTAACCGTGGGGGCCTCACTTGAGGCTTCCATTGACTGCCTAGTGCTTGATGAAAAATAAAATTAACCCAAATATGAGAAAAACCTTCAATTTCTTTGAACGCCTCTATTTGGTTATAAGGTGAAAAGAGTTCTATTTTTGATTGGACAGAAATTAAACCTGATTGGCGCGGTGTTCCAAACTTTTCTTTATAGGGAGAATGGATGACACCGATTGCTTGTATTTGATACTCATGCACAATAAAAATAGCTCTGTATTAGTTATTGGTGCGGTTATCACC
>JAUUZN010000081.1 GCA_030589945.1 Gammaproteobacteria bacterium
TGATTTTAAGCTCATTCCTAATTTCCCTGTTGGTAATGATGTAGAGGATGCGACGACTATTAATCAGGTTATTGAAAACAAAGTAAAACAGGCGCCAGAGCAATATTTATGGACACATCGACGATTTAAACGTAGGCCAGATGGCGAAGCTAGTTTTTACGATGCCTAATTTATCAGTACCCAAGAACAGCAAAGATCATCATCTTGATATTGTTGATGTCAGTCGTGGCTTTGCCATTTTGCTAATGTTTGTCTATCATTTTTTTTATGACTTGAATTATTACGGTTTCATAGAAGAGAATTTTAATCATGATCCTTTCTGGTTAAATTTCCGAACTCTCATTGTTACCTTATTTCTAACCATAGTAGGCATGAGTCTCTATTTGTCGAGTCATCAAGGGATAAGGGCTAAGAGTGTAAAACGTAGACTCATTCTTTTGGTTGCTTACTCTAGTTTAGTCAGTCTAGGTAGTTGGCTGATGTTTCCAAAACAGATGATATTTTTCGGCATTCTTCATTTTATTACTCTAGCGAGCATTATTGGTTTAATGTTTGTACGACTTGGATTGTTTAATTTATTTCTTGGTATTTTTCTAATTATCTTTGCCAATGTATTTAGTAATGAAATTTTCAACCATTCATTTTTAAATTGGATTGGCCTCACCACACAGTTGCCTAACACTGTCGATTATGTGCCTTTGCTTCCATGGATTGGTGTGGTTTTTATTGGTATATACTTAGGACAGTTAATTACAACGCATCAAAGTAAACTGAATGTTTGGAAAACAACTCATCCCAGTACCAATCTTCTAGCATTGGCTGGACGAAACAGTTTGAACATTTATATGCTGCATCAGCCAATATTTCTCGGGATACTTTATGGTGTCAAAGTTATTGTTGGATAGTTATTTTAAAAAAGAGATGTAAATACTATGAAACCAATAAAAGTAATGTTCGTGTGCATGGGTAATATATGTCGCTCACCCACGGCTCATGGTGTCTTCCAAAAGCTAGTAGATACAGCAGGACTAGCAGATTCAATCATTGTTGAATCTTCAGGTACAACGGCCTATCACGTGGGCGAACCACCTGACCACCGAGCAACGATGATGGCAAAAAGTCATGCTGTTCATTTGTCAGATTTTAGGGCACAAAAAGTGACTCAGCAGGACTATATTAATCAAAGCTATATTCTCGCCATGGATTATGAAAATCTTAGAAATATGAAACAAGAATGTCCCGAGCAATACCAGTCAAAGATTCAACTGTTACTCGATTTTCATCCAAATGAATTTCTCGATGAAGTTCCCGACCCATATTATGGTGGTGATAACGGGTTCAAAGATGTTTATGAAATGGTAGAAGTAGCCTGTTCAGAGCTACTCCAAAAGATTCAAACTAAATTGTAAGAGCCAAACAAAGCTATGATTCCGATGACTCTCGTAATAAGAATCATAGCCTAATAGATTACCTATTTAGTCTTGTTTTACATCCTTATTAACCACTGGCTTAGGTGCAGTTGCTGGAGCAACCGCTGGTGCTGTCGCCTTAGCAGTTGAGCTAGCAGTCTTTGGCTTAGCAGACGGCTTAGATTCTGCCTTAGGCGCCTCAGTCTTAACCTTAACAGCTGCAGTAGTCTGTGATTTAGCAATAGGTGGAGCCGCTGTAGGTGCTGTTGCAACTGCTTGGGTAGGCTGAGCCTTTGCTCGGGGAGCTTTAACCGGCTTTGCATCTGCTTGAGCGGGTTTTGCCTGAGTTGTTTGTGTTGATTCAACCTTCTTCGATTCAGTTTTTGGTGCAGTTTTGGGTGCAGCAGCAGGAGCTGCAGCCTTAGCACTTGCGGGCTGACTTTTTACCGGTGGTTTCTTTGGAGTACGTTTTTTTGCTGCAGGCTTCTCAGCTACTTTAGTCTCAGTAGAACTAGTTTCAACAACTGGCTTCTCAGCAACTACCTGAGTATTGGCATTAGTACTTGTCTCAGTTGTTGAAGTTGTTTCTTTTGCAGTCTGACGACTTCGTCGACGTGCAGGATGTCGAGAAGGCTTTCTCTGCGCCTGAGTTTCATCTTTATTTGAATCTGCAACAGGGGCAGTAGTATTGGCAATCTCAGTATTGGCTTCAGCTACATTACCTGTAGTGTCACTTTTCTCTGTAGCAGGCTTACGTTGAGCTCTTGGCTTTCGAGGTGGTCTAGCTTTTTTAGCAGCTTCAGTCTTAGCTCTGTGTTCCTGCTGTTGTGCTTTTTGTTCATCAGTAATCGGAGCCTGTTGATTTCTATTCTGCTGGTTCTGGTTATTAGGACGATTCTGATTAGAACGGTTTTGATTCTGTCGATTAGAGTTCGAACGATTCTGATTAGACTGACTCTGCTGTTTATTTTGTTTGTTTTGTGTGTTTTGTGTATTTTGTGTATTTTTCTGTTGAGTATTATCCTCACTCTTCGACTGATTACTTTGGTTTTGTCGATTTTGGTTTCTATTGCGATTATTTTGATTACGATTGCGGTTATTTTGATTGCGGTTGTTCTGATTACGATTATTTTGATTGCGGTTGTTCTGATTACGACCGCGTTGGTTACGTGCTAGATTATTGGGTTTTGTTTGTTCTTTCTTCGTTCCAAAAAGATTCTGGAAGAATCGAATGATAAAGTTTGTTGAATCTCCTGATGCTTTTGGTGCAGCTTTTTGTTGAGTGGCAGTTTTTTGAGCAGCAACAGGCATCTGTGCTGCAGGTGCAACCATAGTGACCGCAGGAACATCTGCAGAGGTCTTAATGGTCTGACTTTCAGTGGCAATGGTGCTATCAAATTCGGGTTGTTGGGCCAGGGCATAACTTACCTGATCATTTTCTTCACCTGAGCGTAGTCGTCTGACTTCGTACTGAGGAGTCTGCATATAAGGGTTAGGAACAATAATAACGCGTGTTTTTTGTCGTTTTTCAAGACGTTGAATAGTTTTACGTTTTTCGTTGAGAAGGAACGTTGCAACTTCAACTGGCAGTATACATTCAATTTGTCCCGTACTATCTTTCATCGACTCGTCTTCAATGAGCCTTAAAATAGACAGGGCTAGTGATTCGATGTTTCGAATGTTGCCGACACCACTACAACGTGGGCAAACGATATTACTATACTCACCTAATGAAGGTCTAAGACGCTGTCGAGACATTTCAAGCAAACCAAATCGAGAAATTCGACCAACCTGGATTCGAGCTCTATCTCGTTTCAATGCTTCTCGAAGAACATTCTCAACTTCACGTTGATTTTTAGAATGATGCATGTCAATGAAGTCAATGACGATTAAACCGCCGATATCTCTTAATCGTAACTGGCGTGCAATTTCTTGAGCAGCTTCAACATTGGTATTTCTAGCTGTATCTTCAATGTCACTACCTTTGGTCGCTTTTGAAGAGTTAATATCAATGGATATCAGTGCTTCAGTGGGATCAATGACAATGCTACCACCCGATGGCAATCGAACTTCACGTTGAAAGGCACTTTCAATTTGAGCTTCAATTTGATAACGGTTAAATAGAGGTATTTCATCTTTGTAGAGTTTAATTTGTTTAACGAAGTCAGGTCGAACTAATTCAACATGTTTTCTAGCTCGTTCATAGGCTTCTTCACTATCAATGAGAATTTCACCAACGTCAGGTCTTAAGTAATCACGAATAGCACGAATGACAACATCACTTTCTTGATGGATTAAAAACGGGGAAGGGCGTTCGTCAGCTGCCTTTTTAATGGCGCTCCACAATTGCACAAGTACCGACATATCCCATTGAAGCTCTTCAGCTACACGACCTACGCCAGCAGTACGTATAATTAAACCCATACCATTAGGAACTTCAACGCTATCTAGTGTTGCTCGTAACTCAGAGCGTTCTTTACCTTCAATCCTTCTTGATATGCCACCTGCTCTGGGGTTATTCGGCATCAAAACAAGGTAACTACCTGCGAGACTAATAAAGGTCGTCAGTGCAGCACCTTTATTACCACGCTCTTCTTTTTCAATTTGGACAATGATTTCTTGTCCTTCCTTGATGACATCCTTGATGTTCGGACGTCCTTTGACATGATAATTGTCTGGAAAGTAATCACGGGCGATTTCTTTCAGTGGAAGAAAACCATGACGCTCGGCGCCATAATCTATAAAGGCCGCTTCGAGAGAGGGTTCTATTCGGGTGATTTTACCCTTGTAGATATTTGCTTTCTTTTGTTCGCGGCCTGGGACTTCTATGTCTAAGTCATAAAGTCTTTGACCATCTACCATACCAACTCGCAGCTCTTCAGGCTGGGTTGCATTTACTAACATTCTTTTCATTGTTTGTTTCTCAGTCTAGTGGTGACTGACAGTGCGAAGGGAGAAGTGATTGGATTAAATACGTTTATACATCTCAGATCTTGTGAATCTAAGGATTTTGTTGTAAGAACTATATTGTTTTTAAATAATCCATATGAATCAATAAGTTAAACTGTATTGTTAATGTAGTTTTTAACTACTTGGGTTTAAATTATTCACTGGAGGAGGCGTAAATAAAACAGCTCTACATCCATTTGAATTCAATTCTTTATCCAACTTTTTTGTTGGAACTCCACCCTGTGTCAGCTATCGTCAGTCACAGTGGTTTTAAATAAATAGATAGTTTGGCGGTTATTTTAATCGGTTAAGACAAGATTAATTGGCATAACTCTAATCGAAAAACTATCCTTTAGAAAATCTTTTTTCCTTGCTTGTATTGATATTACAGTCTGTTAAAAATCATATGATTTTGTTGAGTATCAAAACGAGTCAAATGCACGATTGATATCTGTAATAAGGCAAGAAACTTAAACGGATCGAGCTATTGCATCAATCCGCGGAGCACTATAGCAGTATCTACCCTATGCAGCAATAGTAGAATGCGGCTACCAGTAATTGATGGTACTATCCGCGCCATGAATCAAAGTAGCCAACAGAATAGAACTCAAATGACAACCCAGCACACTGCTGTCCAAAAGTTTGAAATCAGTGAAGATCAGGCTGGGCAGCGGATTGATAACTTTTTATTAAATTATTTAAAGGGTGTTCCTAAAACGCGTATCTATAAAATGTTGAGGAAAGGGGAGGTTCGGATCAGCGGTGGTCGAATTAAACCTCCATACAGGTTACAGGCAGGAGATCTGATACGTATCCCGCCCGTTCACCAAAAACCACAAAAAGAAGGACCATCGGCGTCCCTCAATGATGTTAAACGACTTGAGCAGGCAATTATTTACGAATCCAAGCGTTTAATTGTTATCAATAAACCTGCAGGAATAGCCGTTCATGGTGGCTCGGGACTTTCTTTTGGTGTCATTGAAGCCATGCGTAGCCTAAGATCAGAACTACCGTATCTTGAATTGGTACACCGACTCGATAGAGCCACGTCAGGCTGTTTAATGATCGCTAAACGCAGAAGTACCTTGCGATATTTGCATTTGCAACTCAGAGAGCGCCAAATAAATAAAACCTATCATGCTGTTGTGGCTGGACATTGGCCAGAAAAGCTAACTCGAGTCGATTTTGCCCTGCAGAAATCTGTCATCAAATCGGGCGAGCGAATTTCTGTGGTCTCAGATTCTGGTAAAGCCTCACTGACCCATTTTAAATTGCTTAAAGATATGAGTCAGTCAAGTTTGATTGAAGCTCGACCTGCAACGGGTCGTACCCATCAAATCAGAGTGCATTGTGCTGCTTCAGGTCATCCAATTTGTGGCGATTCTCGTTATGATATAAACAGTCAATCACCTTTTAGTGATCGCCTCTATCTTCATGCCTATTCTTTAGAGTTTAGAGAGTCAGAGGACGCTGAAAAAACAAAGGTTGTCGCCGAACATGAAACAGATTGGGCTCTAATTGATTAGTCTATGAATAGTTCGTCTAAGAAGCTGAAATTCATCAACAATATCATGAGTTAATAACTTTAAACCCTGTTATAAACCTTCAATACCATCTCGTAAATTAATCGTTAAAACCATAAATAATCGCCCCCCTTTTTCTTGCGCATTACATTTCCTTGTCTAAACTTTGATAATAAGAACCATTTATACCGAACCATAATGATGACTATCACTTAACGGCTTTATAGTAATGTCATCAAATGAACGGAATTGAGAGTATTGATTGAACACAAAAAACAATAAAGTAAAACGTGAATTCCTATTCACTCAAAATGACTTCCTGTTTATAAAAGAATTGGTCTATAACGTCTCTGGCATCCATCTTTCTGAGGTTAAACAGGACATGGTTTATAGTCGCTTGGCCAAAAGACTGAGGGCACTTAATTTTAAATCGTTTAAGGAATATTGTCAGTATTTAGAAAGCAACTTTGATAAAGAGGTGGGTAATACCATTAATTCAATTACCACAAATTTGACCCACTTTTTTAGAGAGGTACACCATTTTGACACCATCAAAAATACTATTGTTCCTGAATTAGTAAGAACTCAGCCTCGGGGTAAACGCATTAGAATCTGGTCGGCGGGTTGTTCTACGGGTGAAGAACCATACAGTACCGCAATGAGTCTTGTTGACTCGATTCCGAATATTTCTCAATGGGATGTAGAAATATTAGCGACAGACCTAGATACTAATGTCGTCGAGCATTGTAAAGCGGGTGTCTACGAAAAACGTAGAATTGAACCCATTGATGAGCGTAATGTTAAACGTTGGTTTAAACCCATTGAAGGTAAAAGAGAACGCGTCATTATCGATGATGAACTAAAAAAATATATAACGTTCAAGCATCTGAATTTAATGGATAAATGGTCATTTGCAGGCCCTTTCGACATTATTTTTTGCCGAAACGTAGTGATTTATTTTGATAAGCCTACTCAGCAAAAATTATTTGCGCGCTACCACGAAATGCTCGCTCCAGGAGGTTACTTATTTTTAGGTCATTCAGAACAACTAGGAGCCTATCAAAAATATTTTGATGTTCTGGGTAAGACAACATTTAGAAAGAAATAGAGTTAATATAAAGTACCGATTTAGGTAAACTAAACATTGAATTTGTACATGAGTATTTGGACTATGAAGGACTAATAATTGAAGATTCGTATTATGTTAACCTGCTTAAAACAGTGGATGGTTCTTCTACTTTAGAAGTGTTTAAATAGTGTTAATAAAATCAGAAGATGCTCATCATTAAAGTATGGAAAGTAAATGGCTAATAGAATAAAAGTATTGATTGTAGACGATTCAGCATTAATTCGGACGTTGTTGACCAGAGCACTTTCTGAATCTGATGAGTTGGAGGTGGTTGGAGCTGCTGAAGACCCATACATTGCTGGCGAAATGATCAAACAGTTCAAACCCGATGTACTGACTCTTGATATTGAAATGCCAAGAATGGATGGTCTAACCTTTTTAAAGAATATTATGAGACTAAGCCCTTTGCCGGTTGTCATGGTATCAGCATTGACTAAGAAAGGCGCAGCTGCTTCGTTAAAATCATTAGAATACGGCGCCATTGATTTTGTTGCTAAGCCTGACGCTGATGTTAAAGAAAATTTATTGGCTTATTCCAATTTATTAATTGAAAAAGTCATTGCTGCATCTAAAGTTAATGTTGCTTCATTTGTTAGCGCATCATCTATAGCAAAATCAACTCAAGTTGATACGACACTTAAGAAAATATCAACATCTATTGAAGTGATTACCATTGGTGCATCTACCGGTGGCACTGAAGCCATAAAAGCCGTCGTCATGGACTTGCCAACTAATTTGCCACCCATTGTTATGGCGCAGCATATTCCACCAGTCTTTAGCACATCATTTGCTAAGAGACTTAATGAGTCATCGGCGATAACGGTTATTGAACCTACAGAAACAATGGAATTAAAAGCGGGACATGCATATCTAGCTCCTGGTGATGAGCACTTGCTCATCTATCGAAGTTCTGGACGGCTCTATCTCAAGATAGAACAAACAGAAACAGTCAACAGACATCGACCTTCGGTAGAGGTTTTATTTAATTCTGTTAAAAATGCCTGTGGTAATAAATCTCTAGCAGTTATTTTGACCGGTATGGGAGCTGATGGTGCGCAGGGATTAAAGAATTTAAAAGATGAAGGTGTGCATACTATCGCTCAGGATGAAGCTTCCAGCGTTGTGTGGGGTATGCCCGGTGCAGCCGTTAAGTTAGGTGCTGCTACAGAAATATTGCCTCTTGTTCGCATTGCTACACGACTTGTCTCTCTAGTGAATGAAAAGTAGCCTCTATTTTAATCAATTTAACTCTAAAAAAGCCAACAATCTAATAATACATAGAGCATTAATATCCACTCGATGAACATTATAAATAAATGTTTTTAATTGTTTGACTTATTGAGATTATTAACTAAATTTACAATATAGAGTAGTAAGAAATTTAACAAGGAGAGTCTCATAATGAGCATTACCACCAGCAGCGGTTCAGATGGACAAACGATCATTAAAATTCATGGTCGTTTTGATTTCAGTGTACATCAAGATTTTAGAAGTGCATATGAAAGTAGTACAGAAGGAACTTCTACATTTAGAATCGACATGACTGATACCACTTATTTGGACAGTTCCGCATTGGGTATGCTTTTACTGTTAAGAGATTACGCTGGCGGCGATTCATCGGATATCAGTATTAATAATGCAAATGCCGATATTAAAAAAATTCTAACAATATCTAACTTTGAACAATTGTTTAAAATTAATTAATAGTAGTCTTACCTAATTTAATGAAAATATTAATCGCTGATGATAACAATGCCGACCGACTTATATTAAAGAAAATATTAACAAAGGCCGATCACGAGGTCTTCGCAGCCGTTGATGGCGTGGAGGCTGTAGAGCTTTTTAATCAATGCAATCCTGATCTCATTTTACTCGATGCTTTAATGCCAAATATGGATGGCTATGAGGCTGCAATAGAAATTAAAAAAGCATCGGGTGACAACCTTATACCGATAATATTTTTGACTTCTCTCAAAGAAGCGAGCGCACTAGCACGATGTCTGGAAGTCGGAGGTGATGATTTCTTAACGAAACCCTATAACCAAGTTATATTGCAGGCAAAGCTCAAAGCATTTGAACGAATGAAACTTCTTTATGATCAGGTTATAGAACAGCGTAATAAGATCAATGAATATAATGAACATATGTTACACGAGCAGGAAGTCGCAAAACGGGTGTTCGATAATATTGCTCATACGGGTAATCTGAATCAAAAAAATATAAATCATTTATTGTCTCCCATGTCTGTATTTAACGGCGATCTATTGCTATCAGCCAAAGCCCCCTCGGGAAATAGCCACATCATGTTAGGTGATTTCACCGGGCATGGGCTAGCGGCTGCAATTGGCGCTATGCCTGTGGCTGAGATATTTTATGGCATGACCGTAAAAGGCTTTTCCATTGCAGATATTATTTCAGAAATTAATACACGGTTATCAACGATATTACCGGTGGGCGTTTTTTGCTGTGCAACAGCCTGTGAGATTAATTACCGTGATGAGAGTCTGACTGTCTGGTCCGGTGGCTTGCCAGATGGCTACCTTATTCGACCTGAAAAGGGGATTGTTGAGATCATTAAATCTACACATTTACCACTTGGAGTGCTAAATAAAGCTTCTTTTTCGGTCGAGACGATGGTCTTTCGATTTAAGGATGGTGATAAGCTGTACATTTTTTCTGATGGGATCTTAGAAGCTGAAGCACCAGATGGCAGTATGTTTGGAGAAGATCGTGTTCTTGAATTGATCTCTGATGGTTCAAAAGTAAACAATTTGTTCCAATCACTACTAGAGTCAGTTGCAAAATTTACTCATACAGAAGCACAGTCAGACGATCTAACTTTGTTAGAGTATGTTTTTGATAGCACAGTCGATAATGAGGGGGATGTAGATAATACCTTATCAAAACCTGAAATTAAATCTCTCGATTGGGCAATGTCGTATGAGTTTAGACCTGAAACCCTCCGTACTTTAGACCCACTGCCTCTGGTTTTACAGATATTAATGGAATGTCCCCGGCTGAGTTCTTATCGTAGTAGGGTGTTTACTATTCTGGCCGAACTTTATTCAAATGCCCTTGAACATGGTGTTTTAGGACTCGATTCACAACTAAAAAAGTCTGCTACAGGATTCGCTGAATATTACACCCAAAGAAAAGAAAAGCTCGATAGACTAGAAACAGGTTTTGTAAAAATCAAAATGGAAAATATTCCAAATCCATCAGGCGGTGAACTTACTATCGAAGTAGAAGATAGTGGTCGGGGCTTTGACCATATAAAGAAGCATGAATCAGACAACAATCTGTCTGGAAGAGGACTTTCTTTGGTGAAAACATTATGTTCAGACATTCAACATTTTGATAATGGACGTATCATAAAGGTTGTCTTTAATTGGACCAATGAGTAGCACAAGGATTAATTATGACAGAGTCTATTAATTTTGAAATGGTCGATGAACTAAGGGAGCTCATGGAAGATGATTTTCCTGAACTTATTGAAATATTTCTAGATGATTCTGATAACCGAGTATCGGCTCTTAAACAGGCTATCGAACAAAGTGATGCAACTGCTATAAGAGATGAAGCACATGGCTTAAAAGGAAGTTGCAGCAATCTAGGAGCTGATAAGCTATCGGACATTAGCTTCGAACTAGAGACCATGGGTAGGCTAGAACAACTATTGGAAATAGATGAAGCTTTTCAACGATTAATTAACGAACACAAGCTTGTTGATGATTACTTTAAGTCTCAGCTTTGAAAAGATTGTTTTAAATATACTGGCCTATTTATTACATACCAATTTACAAACCATCCTGGATGATCGTTGCTAGTAATCTTTTTTAGTACCCCAAAATTAATATTAAACTCTTTTCAGTAATCGCCGACATCTGTTTTCTTAGGCAAACTGTCTTGGCATACTGTTTGCACTTCTCTTTGCTAATGATTAAATCAAACAATAATTAATTGTATTATTTGTTGTTAACATCGAGAGTGTGATTATTTATGTTATTAGAATATTACTTAAGCTCAGGACAAACTGAGAGTCTTTCTAACTCTAAATCTGTAAGACATAACTCATCAACAACGGGTCAAAATACTAATGTAACTGACAATGAGAATGAGTTTAAAAACACTCTAAGTCAGAGCATAGATGAAAGAGAAAAATATCTTATTAATCATGAAGATAATAAGTATAGTGAAAGTAAATTATTAAGTGATGTGCAGCAGTGGAACAACCTCTATAACAAGGGTTCAGAGTTAGCCAGTATTGACGTAAATTCTGATGGTTCTGAATTACCGCAAAACACCATACTTCTTGATAGACCTCTTGGCGCTGAAACTATTGTAGCGACTACACATTTACCCAAATACCAGCTCGGTGACATTGTGCCTACAAATGGCAAGCAATTGCCGCAGGAACAGACTGCGATATTAAAGTCTGATGCTGGTAAGCAACAAACCGTCACGCAGCAGTTAAGTTCTAGCCAAGCAGTTAGTAATGTAATCGCTACAGCTGAAAAATCTCCGGTACTGACTACAGAGGTAATAGCAAAAGAAACACAGTTAACATCACAAAACTTAGCAACACCATCTTCAACAGTTGTAAAACCAACTCAATTAGATACTCAGTTAGCTTCTGGTGCTGACTTGAACAAAGACCAATTGCTCAACAAATCAGCATCATTAACGTCTATGCCCATTACTTCGTCTAAATCGGTGTTAGAGCATGCTGAAAAAACCATGGGTGTCGCAGACAGAGTAAGTTCTACCATTGAAACAATTAAAACAGGTGTGTCTAAAGACTTTTCAGATAAATTGAATGCCTTAGGGACTTTTTCTGGAGTTAAAGGTTCTGTAGTTAAAAGTTTACTCGCAGACACCGACGTAAAAAAATTACAGTCAGAAGTGAGTAAATTGTTACCACAAACTGTTGTGAAACCAAATGAAAAGGATCTTCCGAAGGTTCCTTTAGCGACTTTTGAACAAAAAGAGGTTGCCCAGCCATCGAAATCTGTACAGCAGAAGTCTGCGGAAATGATAGAAAACTCTTTGAAACCTAAACAAATCGTATTAAGCAGTCAATCAAAGGAACTTACATCGGACAAAAGTGGCATTCAAACTGAGTTGTCAGTTGCCACAGCTAAAGAAAAGGCATCCGTTGAGAATGAGAAGGTTATTGTTGATAGCAAGACTGTAGTTTTAAAAGATAATACGAGTTTAGAACAAATTATTAAACAATCTAACAGAGAAGAAGCCATTAGTAGTCTGAATCGTCTACCTGCAGATGCCATTACTCAGGGAAGGAACGTAACAACTTCTAACGATCAGAGTACAGCACATAGCCA
>JAUUZN010000085.1 GCA_030589945.1 Gammaproteobacteria bacterium
TGTAATAAATAGTGAGCTCACAACTCTCTATTCACTCAAATATACAGACTTAATTGGATGATGAAAAAATGAAAAAATATTTAATATTAGCATGGGTCTTGTTGCTTAGTGGTGGACAAAACATTTATGCAAACACTCCCACAGAGGCACTTGAAATAAGTGTCAACAAATTGATGGAAATTGCGACCAATCAAACGAGTGATGAAGCCACAAAACGTGCCGCCTTGTCTGATGTCCTTAGCACGGAATTAGATTTTACCGCGGCCTCTAAAAGAGTGGTTTCTAAACCTTGGAGAAAGGCAACGGCTGAGCAAAAGTTACAATTCAAGGAAATGTTCTTAACCATCATCACTAATACCTATTATGAGCTATTAAAAAATTACTCGGACGAAAAAGTAGAGTTTCTCAAAGAGCAACTCAAAGGAACAAAGTACGCAATTGTTGACACAGCAATTATCTCAGGCAATAAAAAAATTCCAGTTCGCTATCGACTTATTAAGGCGGGTGACAGTTGGAAAATATATGACTTTATTCCAGAGGGCATCTCACTCATCAGTACCTATCGAAAAAACTATAAAGGGGTTCTTTCCAAGAGTGGTGTTGAAGGGCTTTTAGTTGAGATGAAAAAATCTGAGATGAAAAAAGCTGCAACTAAAGATACAGAAGATCAGACTGCCAAGGAATAGTTTTGAATGAAAAAGCTTGTAAAGCTAACGAGTAATCAGACCCATGAGAACGCACTAGCTGTATTACTAGACCTTGTTAAGGATGAAATCACTCATTTTAAACTAGCAATGTTGAACTGTAACAAGTTGACGAATTCTCAATTTCAGGTAACTGGCTTTTGCAGTGAAGATTATTGCCCAATCTATACTGCCGAGCAGATGCTGTATACCAGTCCTGATTTTCCAATACTCATGGGTGGTTTTGTCGAGGATTGGAAATTAGAATCGGAACCGAAAATAATCTCTGCAGAAGATTGTCCTGGTTTATTCCAAGCAGACTTAAGTACCTATAATGAAGCTATTGTCATTCCCATATGGATGAATGGACGAATTAATCGTTGGATTGTTATTGTCGACTATTCACTGAATTCAAATGATCTTGATATTGAACGCCTGTCACTAATTCTTAACTTTGCCCTCACCAATATTATAAAGACAGAACAAAAGAGGCAACTCGATAAAGCTCGTAAGTGGATTGATGATGAATTGAAAGAAATATCACGAATTCAGTCATTGTTGCTGCCCCATAATGAGGTGAAAATTGACTCGCTTAAAGTTGCTTTCAAGTTCAAAGCATTCAAGGATGCAGGCGGTGACTATTTAGACATCAGTCAGCTGCCATCACCTAAAGATAAACCGGATGTGTTGCGTTGGGGTGGTGTTATTGCCGATGTTACAGGTCATGGGCCCAGTGCTGCTGTTGAAGCTGCAATGCTCGATGCAATCCTCAGAACATTTCCAGGCAGTAGTGATGGCTCGCCCGCCGATGTTACTGAGTATGTGAATAAGCATTTCTTCACTCGCCGAGATCGTGGAAAGTTTATAACCGCTAAATTTTTCCTCTATTCTGACGATACAAAATTACTGACCTATGTTTCTGCTGGCCATCCACTTGGTTTTATCAAAAGAGGTGATGAAATCATTGTCCTTGATCAATCTCAGGGCATTCCCATTGGTGTCATGCAAGATTACAAATGGGTTGATAGTCAGGTTAAAATGTACAAAGACGATATTTTATTTATTTATACCGATGTTGTACTTGAAACGCGCTCGCCCTCCAAGGAAGAATATGGTGAGGTCCGACTCATTGAAACATTGAAAAATGCGCCTAATTGCCCACACATGCTTGTAGATGCCATTGAAAAAGAATTGTTGGACTTTAGCGGTGGAAGGGATTTAAAAGATGATTTAACGCTTTTAGCCCTAATGATTGAAAAGTAGCAAGCTCTATCCATTCTGTATAGATTGCACGCACCATCTAGGTTAATATTGCCTCTAGATAATACCGAACTGATAAAACCAAATACTAATTTCATGGGAGCCTACATGGGAACCAAATATAACGAATATTTAGCGGATCAAATTCAAGAACTGCACAATACGGGACTCTACAAAGAAGAGCGTGTGATCAGTAGCCAGCAAAGTGCAGACATTTCTGTAGCCGACGGCTCAGATGTCATTAACTTTTGTGCTAATAATTATTTAGGACTTGCCAATAATGATGTTCTCATTAAAACGGGTCAAGCAGCACTTGAGCAGTACGGTTATGGACTCGCATCCGTTAGATTCATCTGTGGCACTCAGACTGTCCACAAAGAATTAGAACAACGAATGAGTGAATTTCTTGGAATGGAAGATACCATTCTTTATTCATCATGCTTTGATGCCAATGCCGGTCTATTTGAAACATTACTGAGTGCTGAAGACGCCATTATTTCAGACTCACTCAATCATGCTTCAATCATTGATGGTGTGCGTCTATGTAAAGCAAAACGTTTTCGCTACAAAAATAATGACATGGCCGATCTTGAACAACAGCTTATTCAAGCAAAAGACTGCCGCTTCAGACTCATCGCAACGGATGGCGTATTTTCAATGGATGGCATTATTGCTAACCTCAAGGGGATCTGTGACCTAGCCGATAAATATGACGCACTGGTGATGGTGGACGATTCTCATGCCGTGGGATTCGTTGGCGAAAATGGACGAGGAACACCAGAGCATTGTGGTGTAATGGACAGGGTAGACATTATAACCGGCACTCTAGGTAAGGCATTAGGTGGGGCTTCAGGTGGCTATACATCAGCCAGTAAAGAGATTGTCGATTGGTTACGAAATCGTTCTCGCCCATATCTGTTTTCGAACACCCTTGCTCCAATGATTGCCGCTACCAGTATTAAGGTGCTTGAACTGATTGAGTCAGGTGCAGAATTAAGGGATAAACTTAAAACCAACAGCGATTATTTTCGTGAAAAGATGTCAGCACTGGGTTTTGATCTTGTACCCGGTGAGCATCCAATCATACCGGTGATGTTGGGTGATGCTAAATTAGCAAAATCCTTTGCGAGTAAAATGTTAGAAGAGGGGATTTATGTGGTTGGATTTTCTTTTCCAGTGGTTCCTAACGGTAAAGCGCGCATTCGAACACAGATGTCCGCGGCACATGAACTTCAGCATATTGATAAAGCCGTAGCAGCCTTTGAAAAAGTTGGGCGAGAACTTGGTGTCATATAATAATTTGGAGTCAAAATGAAAACGCTCGCAAAGTTAAAGCCAGAACTGGGTATTTGGATGCATCAGGAAGCGATCCCCGACGTTGGTCATAACGACGTTCGCATAAAGATTAAAAAAACGGCTATTTGCGGTACTGACATGCATATCTACAATTGGGATAAATGGTCTCAATCGACCATAAAGGTTCCCATGACCATCGGTCATGAGTTTGTCGGTGTGATTGAGTCAATGGGTGAAAGTGTGCGAGGGTTTAATATTGGTGACAGGGTGTCTGGCGAAGGCCATATAACCTGTGGGCATTGTAGAAATTGTCGGGCAGGAAAACGACATCTGTGCCGTAATACTTTTGGTGTTGGGGTTAATCGGCAAGGTGCTTTTGCTGAATACTTGGTGATACCCGCAGATAACGCCTTCAAAATTCCCGATGATATTTCAGATGAAATGGCCGCTATTTTTGACCCTTTCGGTAATGCTGTACATACGGCATTATCATTTGATTTAGTAGGCGAAGACGTCTTAATTACAGGTGCCGGCCCCATTGGCGCAATGGCCGTAGCCATCTCAAAACATGTGGGCGCTCGAAATGTTGTGATCACCGACATCAATGATTATCGATTAGAACTGGCCGCTCAAATGGGTGCCACTCGCACTGTGAACGTCAGTCGTGAAAGTTTGTCTGATGTGATGAATGACATCGGTATGGTTGAAGGATTTGATGTTGGTATGGAAATGTCAGGCGTTGGTTCTGCATTTTCAAGCATGCTAGAGGTCATGAATCATGGTGGTAATGTTGCAATATTGGGGATCCCATCCGCTGATACTGTCATTGATTGGAACCAAGTGATCTTTAAGGGATTACATCTAAAGGGTGTTTACGGTCGTGAGATGTATGAGACCTGGTATAAAATGGTTGCCATGTTGCAATCGGGACTTAATATTTCGCCCATTATCACCAACCATTTTGACATTGACGACTTTCAAAAAGGTTTTGATATTATGGCATCGGGTCAGTCCGGAAAAGTGATACTCAATTGGGACAATGAGTGAGCATCCCAAGATGAATTGGAATTGGTACTCGTTTAATGAGCTTAGCAACCATCAACTTTATGACCTATTACAACTGCGTCAGGATGTTTTCATTATTGAGCAAGATTGCATTTATCCTGATCTGGACGGTCTCGATTTTAATTGTCTGCACTTGTTGGGATATCAGGATGAACAACTCATTGCCTATTTGAGATTGATTCCTGCAGAATTTCACCCTTCAAAGAATACCGCTTTTGGACGAATCATCTCAAAATCCAAGAACCGAGGCGCTGGTATTGGGAAGTTAATGGTTGAGTCTGCAATCAACTACTCTAAAGAACATTATCCTCGGAAAAATATTCAACTCTCCGCCCAGCAGCATTTACAGGAATTCTATCAGAAGTTTGGCTTCATAAGTTTTGGTGAAGCCTATGATGAAGATGGCATCATGCACATTGATATGTTGTTAAATGTTAACTGATCAACCAAACAGAATACCCATAGGTCAATTGAGCAGTCATCGTGCAGCTCAAGCATTCAGCGACTACTTGAAGTCTCAAAATATTAGCGCCTGGACAGAAACAGAGCAGTCGAGTTTTATCATCTACATTGATGATCCGTCTACAGAGGATTTTGCCACAGCACAGTTGGGGGACTTTCTCAATAATCCATCGGATCCTAAATATCTCGAAGCTTCATGGCAGCATGGTGCATCAAACCTGTCCATAAAATCTGTGAGTTCTGGACAGAGTGCCTCTGTGGGCATAAAACAATTTTTAAAACGTTCGGGAACAATGACTAAAACGCTAGTGGGGCTCAGTATTTTAGTCACTTTAGTGACATCCTTTGGTAGTAATTTAGAACTTACCAAGTATTTGATGATTGCTGACATCACACAATATCGAGGTGGATTACCTGAGTTAATGGCTGGTCAACTATGGCGATTGGTCACTCCAATATTTTTGCACTTCATGATTATTCATATTCTATTCAATATGATGTGGCTCTGGGACTTGGGTGGTAACGTAGAAAAGATACAATCGCCGCAATTTTTACTGTTTTTTGTGATAAGTATCGGTATTATGTCCAACCTAATTCAATACCTCAGTAGTGGACCTGCCTTTGGAGGCATGTCTGGTGTGGTTTATGGTCTTTTGGGATACAGTTGGATACGAAGTCGGAAAGTACAGTCTGGTTATCAACTACCCCAAAGTATTGTAATTTTTATGCTAGCTTGGCTAGTGCTTGGTTATACCGGCGTGATTGGCGCAATAGGAAATGCTGCTCATCTCTCAGGTTTAATCTTAGGCATGGCTTACGGTTTCGCTTGGAATATTTATGACTGAACAGAATATCAAATACATCTCAGCAGATGATTTACATAGCAAAATGGAAATAGTTGTTGTTGCAGACATTCGAGATCCCAACTCTTTTGCGCAAGGACATGTTCCGGGTGCTATTAATTTGAATAATGAAAATATTCAAGCCTTTGTTGATGATAATGAGTTTACTAAACCTGTCGTGGTGATCTGCTATTCGGGACATAGCTCAATAGGTGCCGCACAGGTCTTGGCCAATGTTGGATTTATAAATATGTCGAGTCTAACGGGTGGAATGGGCGCTTGGCGTTTGCAGTTTCCTGAAAAAATAAATCAACTTTGATTTAATTCCCATAATTTTAATTCTACATGCTCAATTCCACATGCTCAATTCCACATGCTCAATTCCACATGTAACGAGTAATGATTAATTCATCAATTAACGGTTCACCAATTTCTTCAGTCAACATTTTCTGAATACCCTTAGCCAAATCCTTTCTAAAGGTTTTTCGCTTAGTAACGTCTTTAATAAGCTGCTCATCTGAAAAATTTAAAAATTCAACAATATAATCTCTAACAAGAGGCATATGGGTGTTTAATTTTGTGGCCTTCTCTGAATTTGAAACAGTCAGCTGAGCAGAGAGTTGTATAAAGCCTAATTTCTTTTTTGACTTCGACTTATAATTGGTAACAATAATGGGATCAATGCTGACATATTCGGTATTAGAGTCTTCTGCAGCCAGTAGAGGGATGCTCGTGCTGAGTAGCATCAAGAGACTAAAAAGTGCTGTTATAAATAATGCTATTTGATGTTTCATAGTGGCTTTATATCTTAGATATTTATCATAGCTAGGGACGATTTAATGAGTATAGCATTAAATACAATAGTTGATTTTACTCAACGAACCAAGGTATTCACTGCTTGATATTTCAGCTACAATAGCGACCTTTAAACGAAGAGCAATTTTATAGTAAAGGTCTATATTGTCCAATTTAAACAAAAGGTCCAATTTATCCAAAAATTTAAAGATGCCAACGAACCAATGGCATTCCTTGAATGAATTTAAGGTATTTGAACCAAATAATAATCAATATGAATGGTTATCTGAAGATGGTTCAATGACCGCGAAATTAAGGTCGGCAACCGACTTGACGGTCGTCGTTAATCTGAAATCATCAGCTCATATAGTGCCTAATAAAGAAGAAACGATTTTTTTTGATATGCCAGAGGCTCAAAGTGTCTATATTCGTGAAGTGATCATGAGCGTTGGTGATAGTGATTGGATGTTTGGCCGGACCATCATTCCTGATGAGACCTTAGCTGGAGAAGGTGAGCAACTAAAATTACTGGGTACAAATCCTTTGGGGACAATTCTATTTGATCCACAATACAGTGAAAGAGTGTTGATTGAGGTCGCTAAAATATCAAACAAACACTTTTTATATCCACATTCATTGGTGAAAAACTTATCTGTTGAGGATGAGCTTGAGCTGTGGGCAAGGCGATCGGTGTTTCATTTTTTCGGAAAGCCTCTACTTGTTCAGGAAGTTTTCCTGCCGGACTGTCCGATAAATTTACCCTCTATCTAATCTAGTATTAACAAATGTTAGGGTTTTTATAGATGATTACTTTTAGATGATTACTTATAAATGATTACTTATAAATGATTACTTATAAATGATAAAAGCATACCAACAATTTTTCAAACAATTGAGCGTTGATAAAGTATCTGCCTATACGCAGTTAATGCGCTTTGACCGACCCATTGGGATTTTATTACTGCTCTGGCCAACCCTTTGGGCACTCTGGATATCAGCCTCAGGCTTTCCAGATGCGAAGGTATTCTTAATATTTTGTACCGGTGTTGTGGTCATGAGAGCTGCAGGTTGTGTGATTAATGACTATGCTGACAGAAATTTTGATGGCAAAGTAAAGCGCACTGAGAACCGACCCATTCCATCGGGTTTAGTTTCGTCTTCTGAAGCCCTGGTACTTTTTTCATTGTTACTGTTTGTTGCATTAATGCTTGTCCTCATGCTCAATCTGAATAGCCTCTATATCGCTCTTTTTGCAGCGGCAATCACTTTCTTTTATCCCTTTGCAAAGCGTTTCACATGGTTTCCACAGGCTGTCTTAGGAGTCGCTTTTAGCTGCGCGATACCCATGGCCTATGTTGCACAAAATCAATCCATTACAGAATTAACGGGTGTGATATTCTTTACAAATCTAATTTGGATCATGGTGTATGACACCATCTATGCCATGGTCGACAGGGACGATGACATTAAGGTCGGGATACGCTCTACGGCTCTTTTATTTGGTGATGCCGATAAATTTTTAATCGGAATTATGCAAGGGATGGTCGTTATCGGTTTTATAATCATGGGAGCCCAACTTGAATTTGGGCGTTACTACTTTATTGCCGTACTGGCCGCATCGCTTCTCTTTATCTGGCAGCAGTGGTTGATTAGAAGGCGGCACGCTCAAGATTGTTTCAGGGCTTTTTTAAACAACAATTACGTCGGGTTAGTGATTTTTCTTGGAATATTTACTGAATATTTGATGGGTTAAATCACCACTGATTTAAAAGTTAAGGACGTATCTTATATGCAACTAGAATCTCCCTACATTCACTGGCGCACTATATTATTTGGTGACACGGATGCTGCTGCTATTGTCTATACACCCAGATATGCAGATTATTGTATGGAAGCCGCGGAAGTTTGGTTTCGAGAGTTCATCGGTATTGATTGGTATCATCATAATACCGAACAGGGGATGGGCACGCCCGTTGTTCATATGGATTTTGACTTTGTATCATCTCTCATTGGTAATGATTCTTTAGGATTAAAAATTATTGTTTCAAAGGTGGGTCAATCTACCATTACTCTCGATTTTGAAGGTGTTAGAAAACGTGACGATGAAGAAGCGCTGGTGCTTTGTTTAAAAGCAACCATTGTATTTTGCTTTTTTAGTCACAAGACTGAGCGGGCCTCACCGATACCCGATGAACAACGAACTCTAATCAACGAATATCGAGCGGACTGCGAACAGACTCGCTCTAATATTCATTAATTTTAACATCACCAAAACCTAGTTCTACTTGCGAAAAGTATCGCCAAAGTAGTTCTTCTCATTCCAGTGTGGTCGACCCTTGCTGTTCGCTATTTCTGTACCAATGTTAAAGTTCACCTGAGTAAAAATAGCTCCAGCATCATAATTAATGGGTAAGGAAATATCATCTGAAGGCTGGTGGTAGTGAGTACTGAAGAACTTTTGGAACACCTCACCGCCATTAATTTCTGGATCCGTTGAATTAAATCCCGGCATTAAGAATATCGATGGTACACCCTGTTTTACAAACGAGTAGTGATCGCTTCGAACAAAAATAGCCTGCTCAGGCATTGGATCTGGACTCAGTTTTAAACCAAAGGATTTGGCCGCGGTCTCAACATAGCCAGCCATGGTCGAATGTTGAGCACCAAAGGCAATGACATCGGCAAAAGGGTAGAGGATTAACGGCATGTCTAAATTAATGTTCGCAACCATCGATTCAATAGGCACCGTTGGATAGTGAGCATAATAATTTGAACCTAACAGACCTTTCTCTTCCCCCGTCACCGCAACAAATAATATGGAACGTTTGGGTTTTTCACCCTGGCTGTAGAGTCGGGCGGTCTCGAGCATAATGGCGATACCTGATGCATTGTCTAATGCGCCGTTATTTATAACGTCAGAATGCTCAGCCTCGTCATCCTTATGAAGTTTTTCACCAATATGATCAAGGTGCGCCGAATACACCACATACTCACTTTTAAGAGCGGGATCACTGCCCTCCAAGATAGCAACAACGTTTGAACTGTAGACAGATTCATGACTACTTTTACGTTTAAACGAAACCTCTATGTCTAAATCAAAACCAAGGGGAATTTTGTCCTCTTTGATTTCATCAAAGACTTTTTTAAGGTCATATCCCGCTGCTGTAAATAATGTTTTCCCCGTTTCCTTCGATAGATAGGCGCCACCTCGAAGATTTTTAAAGGTACCAAATACAGAGCCCTCTTTTGTACGCCAGCTCATCGATGGCTTGCCCACATAGGCCTTAATTTTTTCATAGGTTCTTACTTTGTCTCTAACAGGGGTGTGTAAAATGATGATTCCGATAGCACCACGTTCAGCGGCATAACGTCTTTTTTCAGCTCCAGAACTGACGTGTGCACCCACCTCACTTGGAAAGGATGCTGGCTTGCTAGTTAGATAAGCAACAATTTTGCCCTTTACATCTAGACCCGCATAATCATTATGATTGAGTTCTTTAGAGACAATGCCATAACCGACAAAAATGACTTTACCACGTAATTCGTCGGCTTCAGAAATGGAACTAGCACCGGAAATAAATTGATCGGGGTAGTTGAAACGAGTATCAGTATCCTTACCATGCATCACCATTTCAACGGATGCCTGGTCGAGTGTTGTACGTACAAAAGGTACCTTTTGGAACCATCCACCGTCTTCACCAGCGGGTTTCAATCCAAATTGTTTAAAATGGCTGGTTACATAGCGAGCCGCGATTTCATACTCATTTGAACCGGTATCACGGCCCTTTAAATAGTCATCTGCAAGAAATTCAATGTGTGCTCTAAGTGCAGCCTGTAATTCAATCGAATTGCTTTGAGCTTCAACATCAAGAGTTTGAATTGTATCCTGTGCTGATTCTGAAGATTCTGGTATAGAGTTTTCGGCGCAGGAGGTGATTAAAATTAAGAAGGTAAGGGGTAATAAAATTTGTAGTTTTTTCATTGATTGTCCAGCCCTGTATTAAGATTAACAATACAGTAGGCGATCAATGAATTAGTGGCAAGTAATTTTTAAGGTCTCAATTACATAAGATGTAATCATTTAATTCTAGCAGTTAATCCCAGCTTTCATTTCCTGAAGAGGATTCATCTCTGTTGGTTGGCTTTTATAAATTGCTGCATCGAGAAATTCAGTGGCCCAACCTTGTTCTGTTGTGAGATATGAGGCTGTTAGAAGAGCTATACCTGCAAGTAGTTGCACCGCTAGAGTAACGTGTCTATATTGTATGTTTTGTAAGATCATCATTTTGTCCAGTTTTCAGATTCATTTATCTTTCTTACCCTAATAGACGCAACTAACAGCAGAATAGTTTGTCTTTGAGTGTAATTTTATTAGAAAATTAGTGATCTGTCTCTACCACACAACTTGAGTATCGTGCGACTGGTCGTAAAAAGGAGGTTATCAGTGCGTTTTACCGCTGCACTTTATCTATAATAGGGATTCTCGCCATCATCATGCTCGGTAACATCACGAACATCGGTTAGCTCATTGGGGAATTTTTCTAAAAGGTTCTTTTTAACACCGTCTTGCAGGGTGACATTGGCCATACCACAGCCCTGACAACCACCACCAAATTTTAAGATGGCAATACCGTCTTCGGTGATATCAACCAAAGATATCATTCCGCCATGGCTCGCGAGTTGCGGGTTAACATCGGTTTGAATGATGTAATTAACGCGATCTGTTAAAGGAGCATTGTCACTAACTTCTCTTACTTTCGCATTGGGTGCTTTTAAGGTTAGCTGATAGTCGAGCCCTTCTTTGACATAATCAATTTCAGCATCATCAAGGAATGGAGCTGAATCGGGGTCAATATAAGCAGAAAAACCTTCAAAATCTAACTTAGTGTCTTCATTTTCAACGGCTGATTCTGGACAAAAAGAAACACCACATTCGGCATTAGGAGTCCCTGGATTAACAACAAAGACACGAATGTCATTGGTTGAATCGTCCTGAGATTCGAGTAATTTAATGAAGTGTATGCGCGCTGAATCAGATATGTTGATCATTGTGGTTCTCAAAGTTAGTACTTGAAAGTAGATAGATCATGATACCAGAAAAACAAAATTCAAGGGTAGGGATTATTCTTTCCAACTAAAAAGCTTAGAAAATGCTGCTTTTATAGCGGCTATTTAGTGACTATATTTCAGAAATTAACTCGATATCCAGACTCCTCAATGATATTGAGGGCTTTCTTTGTACGAAGATACGCCATAAATTTTTGAACCTGCTCATTGTTCTTGCCTTGCTTTAAAA
>JAUUZN010000159.1 GCA_030589945.1 Gammaproteobacteria bacterium
ATATCATTTGTCAGGAAATCGCTTTTCTTATGGAACAATGCCTGGTGAGATATTTTTAGGTTTACCATGCTTGATTGAGAAAAACTCAATAACTGGAGTCTCCTCTGTGAACCGGGGTGATAGATTATTGGCAAAGCCTGTAGGTGTAAATACTCAGTGGAGGCCTTTAGCTCAAGATTCCGTAGGATATTATGAAATCAGGCTGTTGGATGATAATGGTGATATTCAATTACGTAAGCGTATTGGTATTCTCGATGAAGGCTTTAAGTTCAGAATAAAGCCAGATGACCGTCAAGTAAATAAAGGAAGCATACATTTGTCTTGTGTAGGGGATGCACTGATAAGTGTATGCAGTAAAGATGTTGTAGCTCATGTTGAGAAAAGTAGCGGTGTTGTAGATATACAACTGGCGGCCGAAGAAGCGCCACCAATATGTGTAGACGTTACTGTGTTGCCAATAGGTCATAAGCGGGAATTATTGCTTACATTGCCGTTTCCATCTAGTGGCGCACTGCTTTTTGATGCAGATGGTGAGCAGGTATCATTTTCTGCTCAACTTTTCATGAATAATTTGATGGGTTATCGGGTTAAGGCTTATATTGATCAATTCTTTCAGGATCAGTCAGCTGATCTAATATTTTCACTTATCGATCCTGAGGTACCAAGCAAAAGTCTAAAGGATATTTATATAAAACGTAGAATTGTCTTAAGAGGAGAGGTCAGTGAGTTCTCGTTATATGATTGGATGCCGTTTATAGATTCATTAATAAGTGTTAGTACTTCTCTGACTGCGATGGTAAAGGTATCTTTAATAAATCGAGGAAAAGATATATTTGGTTTTATTGTGCATCGTTATGAGAACGAAATGATTGCAAATTTCGATGAAGGAATTATTGAAATTGAGTCAGATATGTTAAGCAATATGAAACCTGAAGTTTTAGAGAATGCAAAAGTTTCTGCTTTTAACTTAAATCAACCAGAGCAAGTAGATGTTCAGTTGGAGCCAATATTTAGTGAGTCGGCATTAGTTGGTAAATGGCAATTTTGTCCTGAAAAGGTTAAACCAGGACCGTGGTTAATATATCCACTTGGAGAGTCACAATTACAATTCAGACCTCTGCTTTGGAATGTAGGGCTTCCTGTAGAGTTTGATCCGGATAGTATTTCAGAAGTTGGTACTTTGCCTAAAGCGATCAATATCCCCGATCAGAAGCAAAGAAATATAGTTATCCGACAAGTTCTACAGTCCATGTCGGTAGATTTTAAGCATAAAAGTTGGATCTATCTAACAAATTTATGGAAAAAAAGCAGTCATTTGACGATGAGCACCTTTGATGTCTGGAAAATTGCAGCAAGTGAAACGGGTTTTTTAGCTAGCCTACTAATTATCGGTAATGATGATATTGTTGAGAAGCTGGAAAACGAGCTCCCCCTAATATGGGAGCTCGTTAGGTTATCAGATTGGGAAAATGCATTGAAGCTCTATAGAGAGAAGATTCAAGAGAGTCTTGGTGATGATGAGGAACTTGTGTTTGAGCTCATGCGTAAGAAGATTCAAATCGTAGAGTCATTGAGTGTATCAATGATTAGCATGGGAAAGATTTTGCAATTTAAGTTATTAGATGAATCGTCACCGGAGCTGGCGGCAATGAGGCTACCTGTAGCAGCTTTTTTAGGGCCACAATTAAATGTAGCTCAGCAAGATTTATTGCGAAGACAGGCAGAAAATAGTTGGCCAACAATTTTAAGTAGCCATGTTTGTCATACAATGCGATCTTTACCTGAAAGTTATACTAATTTATTAGAAGTACATCATGATCATCATAAATCAGTTGTATATTTACCATTAGTTTTGGCTTGGAGATCAGTATCAACTAATAATTCTGATTGGCCTGGGTCTACAGTTGAATTATTCAAAATCCAGCAGCTTAAAGAGTTTGATGAGGATTGGTTCAGCATGGCATTTCAGTTTTTGTCAGGATGGCTATCTCAGCAAGATAATTTGGAGATGCAATAAGTATGTCAGCTAGTAACTACTACCAAAACTTAATTAAGCAGATTGCACGAAGATCAGTTGAAGCGACTATTAGTATATTGGGTGTTACCGACAAAGGTTTACGAAAACATTTAGTTAAGGAATTAAATGGTAATAAAAATAAGTTGGGATTACTAACGGATCCAGTTTTTGAATCGATGTTCCCGTGGGAAAAGTCAGATCATCCAATGAGTAGTTTATCTGGGGTTCTTCTAGAACCATCACTAATTGACGCAATGGATAATGCTGGAGATCATAGATTTGGAAAAGAATGGTTTCCTTTTAAACATCAGGATAAAGCATGGCGGATTCTTCAGGAGAAGCCAAACAAATCATTGGTTGTAACAAGTGGTACAGGTTCAGGTAAAACTGAGTGCTTTATGGTGCCCATTCTTAATGATTTGGTACAAGAATATAAAAAGTCTCAAAAGCCATTAGAAGGTGTACGCGCTCTATTTATATATCCATTAAATGCATTAATTAATAGTCAGCGTGAACGTTTAAGAGCCTGGACTGAAGCATATGATGATGGCTTAAGGTTTTGTCTTTATAACGGTAATACTAAAGAAAATAAACATAAAGATCAGAGTAAGTACCCAAATGAAATAATGACTCGTAAGGTATTACGAGATGCTCCTGCACCTATGTTGGTAACCAACGCAACTATGCTTGAGTATATGTTGGTACGTCAGATTGATGAGCCAATTATAAAGAAATCTTACGGAAAACTCAGGTGGATAGTTCTTGATGAGGCTCATACGTATATAGGTTCACAAGCTGCTGAACTGTCATTGTTACTTCGTAGGGTGATGCATGCATTTGGTGTTGAAGCTAAAAATGTACGGTTTGTAGCGACTTCTGCAACGATGGGTGATTCGGAATCAGATGAAAAGTTACAGGCGTATTTGGCTGATTTGTCAGGTGTTAGTATTGATCAAGTTGTGGTAGTAGGCGGTAAACGTTCAGTTCCATCTCTACCAAATTTCCCACCTAAAAACACCCCTCTTGATGAAATTAATAGTATAGATAAGGGCGACCCCTATTCTGAAAATCGTTATAAAGCACTCGCTTCTAATCCTATGGCTGTGAAACTACGTGCGGCGTTGCTAGATAATAGTGTGCCATCAACGTTATCTAATCTTACACAGCATCTTTATGATGATGTATCTAAACAAGCAGAAACCCTGTCATGGATAGATGCTTGCTCAAACACTTCTAAACCTGGCCCTAAGAAGAAAAACCCTGGTCAGGACGCAGAAGCCTTTTTGCCTGTTAGAGGGCACCTTTTTCATCAGGTATTAAGTGGGTTATGGTGCTGTTCTGATAAAAACTGCACTGCTAAAGAAGATACACCGTTGATAGATAATTGGTCGTATGGCCGTGTATATACTCAACGCAGAAATAATTGCACATGTGGAGCGCCAATTTTTGAATTGTTGTTCTGTAATGATTGTAATGCACCGCATTTAATGTGTATGGAGAATAGCGGCTATCTGATTCAAAAAGATAGGGAAGCGGTAGATGAATTCAGCCTAGATTATGAAAGCTCAGAAGAAAGCGAGCCTGGTGATGAAATTCCGGACTCGACGAATCAGGTAATTCTTGCGCCTAGTGTGCATGAAGAATTAACGTATTCGATCTCTATTGATAAAGAGCGCCTAGTATCCCCTCCAGGTATGGAAACTTTAGACTTAAATGCTATTGATCCTAATAACCTTGGTTGTGCTTGCTGTGGGTATACAGGATTTAAAGGCTCTTTTTTTCGACGGAGTCTTCTTGGCACACCATTTTATATCAGTAATAACGTACCAACACTGCTTGATGCCTGCCAGGAAAGTGATGAGGCTAATGATAGACCAAACCGTGGCAAGCGACTAATAACCTTTACTGACAGTAGGCAGGGGACTGCTCGTATTTCTACAAAAATTCAACAAGACTCGGAACGCGATAGTATTCGTGGTTTGATTTACGGGACCGCGGCTCATAATGTTTCACAAATTGATGCTGAGGTATTAAAAGAAAAGGAAGAAAAACTGGCGACTTATCAAGCAAAAGCAGAACTATTTAGGGGTGATGATGAAGACACTGCAAAGCATTTTGATGGTTTTGCAAATGATTTAATTAAGGAACTACAAGGACTAGGCGAAATTACGGCTGTATCATGGAGTGATGCGATCTCTATACTTCACGCAAGTCCAGATGTTTCTCGCTGGATGTTTGATTATTACAAAACTCTAAATCCACAATTATTCCCAGATGGTGGTGGAGCTAGAGTACTTACAGAAATGCTGCTATTACGAGAGTTTTCCCGTCGACCAAAACGTCAAAATAGCCTTGAAACATTAGGTTTAGTATCAGTTCAGTACCCTTTGTTGAAGCAGGTTGAAAGAGCGCCAGCAGGGTGGGAGCAACTCGGACTATCGGTTGATGACTGGATCGATTTTCTTAAGGTAACGTTAGATTTTTATGTTAGAGAAAACTCAATTATTGATATTCCATCTGATTGGGTGGATTGGATGGGGGCAAAAATATACCCAAAATCAGTATTAAAGCCTGGCTCAGATGAAAATACCAGTTCAAGGGTTCGTCGATGGCCGCAAATTGTCGCGGGTAGAAATAATCGCATGGTAAGAATGCTAGCCGCTGAGTGTGGTCTGGATCCAAAAGACCCATTAGACAAAGATAAAATTAATGGGTTTCTTAAAGCTGCATGGGAAGTGCTAACTAAAAAGTATCAAATTAAGAATGAACAAATAAATCAAACAGAAGTTCGTCAGATGCTTAAAAATATCCCGGGTAGTGTTGAATTTCATTTAGCACGTAACGAAATAGCATTTCAAGTTTGCACCAAGGCATGGATCTGTCCATACACGCATCGATTGCTTGATTCGACCTTTAAAGGGATTACGCCTTATTTACCGTTTAATGCAAATAAGGATGAAATTAAATGCCGTAAGGTCGATATAGCTGTATGTCAGATAGATGCATCAAGTTATGACTCTGACCTGGAACGTAAGCTTGCAGTGAGAGAATGGGTTAGCAACCAACCTGAAATAACGGAACTAAGAGAAGAAAACTTATGGACTGACATAAGTGACGGAGTTGTTGAAGGTGGTAAATTCTATCGTACCGCAGAGCACTCAGCGCAACAACCTGCTTCCAGGTTAGAAAAATATGAAGCGATGTTTAAATTAGGGAAGCTGAACGTCCTTAGTTGCTCAACTACTATGGAAATGGGTGTTGATATAGGTGGTATTTCCGTAGTTGCGATGAATAACGTGCCGCCGCATCCTGCAAATTATCTACAGCGTTCTGGTCGTGCTGGTCGACGAGGTGAAACACAAGCGTTGTCGTTTACCATTTGTAAAGACAACCCGCATGAACGTAGCGTTTTTATCAATCCACTTTGGCCATTCACAACTTCTATAGCTGCACCATATATTACTTTAAATAGTGAGCGTATTGTTCAACGTCATATTAACTCATTGCTTCTATCCTATTTCTTAAAAGAAGAATTGATGGTTACAGAAACGGCCATTCTGAGTTTGAATTGCCAGTGGTTCTTTTCAAATGAGGATCTGAGTCAGGCGCCTGTAGAAAAAATGCTTAGATGGTTTGAATCATTTAAATTTGAGACAATGCCAGAATACTTGAATGATGGATTACAAAGAATTATAAAAGGAAGTATATTGGCGAGTGTTTCTATTGAACAAATCATAAATAGATCAATTGATTCTTTAACAAAAGCAAAAGACCGATGGTTGCCTGGCTACTTGAAGCTTGCATATGAATTTTCAAAAGTGGAGTCTATGAACGAGAAAGACCCGTTCAGACGAAAGGTTGCTTATGATCTAAAGTGTATGGGTGAAGAGTATTTGCTTTCAGAATTAGCTTCACGTGCTTTTTTACCGGGTTATGGTTTTCCAACAGGAATTGCAACATTTGATCACTATTCAGTCTCTGATTTTAAACGTGGTAAATATGTAAATAAATCAGGTCGGATAGATAATCAGACACGTATGCGAGAGCGACCTGGCAGAGATATGTCAGTGGCTATTCGAGAATATGCGCCGGGTGCAGATATTGTTATGGACGGACTAGTATACCGTTCAGGCGGTATTCTTCTTAATAAGTTTTCTCCTAATGAAGATTATTCACTGCCACAAAAAATGATTGTGGAATGGCGCTGTCATACATGTGGGTTTATTGGTAATGATTCCGGGGTTACGTTTGATAATCACTGTTCCGATTGTGGTACAAATTTATTGCGAGAAAACGTTAAAGAATATATAGAGCCAGCTGGTTTCGCTGTAGAATTTTATAGTTCACCATCAACAGATATAAGCTCACAAATGTTTG
>JAUUZN010000099.1 GCA_030589945.1 Gammaproteobacteria bacterium
CAATAATACGACCAATGAATCCAACTGCTTATTAGGAAGTATTTGGGTCTCAAAATTTCCCATTACTTCAATTAGCAGATGGGACGTTGGATCATATTCAGTATTGGTATCTCCTGGAATGTTAACCGGCCTCGTTTCATAGATCGTCCCCGAAGGATCAATCATAAAATGATAGGGTATATCAATCCATTGCTTCTCTGAACGACTCCATGATTGTAAGTTATTAACATGTTTTAGAGAGTCATCTGTTGAATGAAATTCAGTGCCGCCATGATGAACGGTCAAATACTGAATAGTATGTGTTTTAAAATCTTTTGTAATGGGTTTCCAACCCCAATCCGTTCTCTTAACAATGGGTAAATGCTCTGGATATGTTAGCTCAGTAAATACCAGAGCCTCATTATCTACTGGTAATTCACTTGCATCCAATGCTACTAGGCTAACAAAAAAGCTAGCCATCATCGTTAAAATTAATTTTTTCATACGATTCGCTAGTTTATCGTTGACAGATAGAGCGGCTATCTTGTTCTTCCGCGCTTTTCGCGATGGCGTCTACAAAATCTGAAAACTCATCAAAAGAAACAACCTTTAACATTCGATTAAGTACCTGTGGATTGACTGAAGCAATAGCCTGTTGACCATTTTTAAGATTAAAGTGAACACCCGCTGTACTAACATCATCTTCGTGCTGTTCATCTTCTTCTAATAACTTTTGATCTTCAAATGATAAATTATCGTAGAAATTATCAAGTTCATCCCAACATTGTTCGATTTCCGACTCAATCACTTGAATCAAAATAGCATCGTTGACGGGTTCAATCCCTTCAATCCAAGATATGGATTTATCAGACAAAAACTGAGTAAAACGAGAGCAAATCGATTGATTAAAAAATAAGTACTCAATGGATTCGCTCATTTCTATTTATACTGCGCCAGCCATTACTTCCTTGGCTCTTGACATAGAGCCGAGGTCATATATTTTATCGAAGCCGAGTTTAGTTAACTTTTCAACTGCAATATGACTACGAGCACCACTGCTACAATAAAATAAAGCTGTTTGACCTTTCAATTCGTTCGAACTCTCTTCAATGTTTTCCAAAGGTAAGTTCACTGAACAGTCGACACTCTCACTGGCGAACTCATTTTGGCTACGAACATCAATAAGAACCGCACCATCTTTAATAAGTGATTTTGCTTTTTCTAAGTCTAGTGGAATCTTCCAAAGACCCAGAACGCGCATCAAACCTTCATACATCCAGCTCAAGGTACAGAAATGAGTCGTAATCACGATCACCTGTAATACAAGCAAGGCAACACCAACAATAATGGCAATGGTTGGTAATTCAAAGATGAACAATACCGCCGCTGCTGTATTCATTATTCCTGCGGCAAAGCAGGCTAGTCTTCGTTGGAAAGGATTCTCCGGTAGCTTAATTGCTCCAAAGGGCTTACGAACAACATGATTATAGAGTAGATCCATCGGGTGGTGTGCAGGGAAGAAAAAAGCCCACATGCCAAGTAAACCTACAAAAAATAGTAGATTCGGCTCTTGAATATAGAGTCCATAAGCAGTCAATGAAGAGCAGGCAGCAGGAGTAAAACGTAAACCCCACTCTAGTTGCTTCAACTCTTGAGCAGAATAATGTTGATATCCTTGCTGAAAGAGACTTTTTTGTTGGAACGATAATTCACAGGTATTACTCATAATATTATTCCTCGCTACAAATTGTTATACAAAAGTACTCAACAATCTACAAGGATTGTCGGTAGAGCGCATAATCACTAATCAATATGTATGTTAGTATAATCTAATATACCTGTGTTTTGTCAAGTTTTGCTGTATTTTTTGGTGAGACTACCAGGGTATCGCCTCTCCCTTTAAGTCATAAAAATAGCCTGAATTGTCCATTGTTAGTGTGTCAATGACCTTAATCATTCCAGAAACACTTTCCTCAGGTGTATAGGTCGCCTTGGGACCACCCATGTCAGTTTGAACCCAACCAGGATGCAAAACGGTAAAAATAATACTCTCTTCTTTAAATTCTACACTGAGAATTTTATTGATCTGGTTTAATGCAGACTTGCTAGTGCGATAGGAATACATCCGTCCGGTCGATTGAGATATGCTGCCTAACCTTGAGGAGATATTGATGACTTTTTTATCTTGTCCTGCCTTAACATTACCAATAAGAGACTTAACAACTCTCAAAGGACCTAGAGTATTAATGGCAAATGTTTTTTCCAGTAACTCAAAGCTTACCTTATCTAACGACATGTCAGCGCTACTTAAATAACCCGCATTATTAATGAGTATGTCAATTGGACGACCATTGAGCGATTTAGATAACTGTAAAACACTATCCGCATCGGTTACATCAAGTTGAAAGACTTCGACTGTTAGCTTTTTTAAATTAACTGCTTTGTCAGGATTTCTTGCCGTTCCAATAACCTTATATCCCATTGAACTGAATTGCTTGGCGAATTCTAAACCCAGACCTCGATTAGCTCCGGTTATTAGAACGGTCTGGATTGAATCTTTTAACTGATCGTTACCTAACTCTTTATATTGCCCAGCATTCAAGTTTCCACTGTTGATAACGACGACAATCAATATTATTTTTATTAAACAATTCATTTTTACACCTTAAAAGTTACTAAATGGACCAATAATCTGTTGATGACAACGCTTCATCAGATCACACAAATAACACAAATAACATTTGGCATTAATTTTAAAGCGGTGAGGCAATCAATTGCTGTTCATTTAAGCCGTTGTCTAACAGCAACTCCGATAGGGTTATTAACAGTTCTGCTGGGGCTGCCAAATAGACATCCGATTGATTAACTCTAGCCACATCAATTTTTTCAAATATCTCTTCTGCTAATGACTGGCAATCTTCTACTGAATAACGATCAAAAGCAAGTTTATGGTCTGAAGCTATTGCAGTATAACTATAGTCATCCATGATCACTTGCCATGATTTTGCATATTTATCTAAATAGGGCTCAGACTGCTTATGAGAGTATGCCCAATAAAAATTAATGGCATTACTCATTTCTAATGAGAACGCGTGCTCTATGAGGCTCCTTATGGCTGCAAACCCTGTTTCCCAAGCAATAAAGGTCATTGGTCGAGAACTCTTTTCATTAAGAACAAAAATACCCTTGGGTCCTTGTAGATTAACCAGAGACTTAATGGTGATAATTCCATTGAAAATAGCTTCTGCAAAAATATCCTTGGCATTTCGACTAATATGAAATTCTAAAATCATGCCATCACATGGACATGAGGCCAACGGGTAACGAGAATAGTGGTGGTCGTCGAACGATAACAACACATCCTGTCCAGCCATAAATTGTAAAGTCTTCGATCGAGGTGTACGCAATTTAATTACTGCGAGTTCAAAATTAACAACATCAATGCTAATAACCTTTGTAACAATACTTTGTATTGGAATCGAGCGCACATCACCAATTAGTTTTGTTTCAATTGAAATATCCGTCACAGGAGTATTACAGCACATCAAGAATTCATTATTCTCCTTTTGGATATCTGAAAGGATGAAGTCATGATGTTTAGTTTTATCAAGATTTCCTTTTACTAATCTTGCAAGGCAGGTACCACAGGTACCATTTCTACATTCATGATGCATGGCAAGACCATTTCTGAGTCCACCATTCAGCACAGTATCGTTTCCTGCACACTCAAAATTGCGGTCGAAGTTCGAGAGATGGACGTTTGATAATTTATACGACATGAGTATTCTTTAAATGAATTGAGTAATTTGATTATAGGGTTTTATTAAACTGTACTCAAAAAAAAGAGCACCAATGTGGCACTCTTTATATTGTACTAAATAATCAGATATTTAGAATTTGTAATCAAATCCAACTTCAAATTGATTCATTCTGATTGTAATTACCTGAGAAGGGTCAAAATTTGAACTACCCGTTACTTCAACTTCAGGGGCGTACATTACAAATACGGTCCATTCATTATCACCATCTGAGGATGTATAGCCTGCAGTGAAGTGATCCTCAACAACTCCAGGAGCAAGTATGTTGAAATTAAGCTCAGAATTAGCGATAGGTTGGTCAGTTGTACTGTAACCTACTCTAAACGTGTCGTTACCAACAGTCCATTCGTAACCAATTTTAATAACTTCAACATCATCCCAGCCAAAGCCAGCACCATCAGAACCACCTAGGCAACCTGAACCTGTTGCTGGTGCAGGAGCCATATTAATAAGTGTATTATTGAGTGAATCCGTACAGGTTCCAGGATTAAGTAAGGTGCCGATACTGTTTGAGATGGACGCAACATCAGTATAGGCAATACCTTGATAATCTAAATAGAGTGTTGAATCATCTGTCAGACTATAGGCCAATCCAATTGTGTATGTTGACGGAATATCAAAATCGCCACCTTCAGCAAATAGACCTGCATATTCATCAAATTCGCTCATATCAATTTTTGACTGATAAGAGAAACCGACGGTCATCTCATCAGATAAATCGATATTGACTCCGAATTTAAAACCAACACCACTTGAATTATCATGACCATTATTGGTTAATTTAGTAGAATCTAGAGTATTATTACCAAATGGAGCTAAGCCTTTAGCAGCGAATGATTGGATAGCAACAATAACACTTGCTCCAATACCTACTGTTTCGCTCACTTCATAAGCAATCGATGTATTGATGAACAGCTGAATAAGATCAACGCCAGCATCACCAGCTCCAAAAGCTCCTGGGGCATCAACGATTGTATTCGATCCTGGGTCTAGTAATCTTGCAGAACCACCATTGTCGTAGTTACTGTTCATACCACCATTACCATACGCGGCAATACCCCATACCATTTGGTCATCTATTCGAGATGAATATCCAAAATCAGGGATTAAAAACCATTCTTGACCAGAATCTACAGTACCGGTGGCATGAGAAAATGGGACTGCACAGGTTGGCGCAGTATTTCCAAAATCACAGCCAGGAACACCAGCGGAGCCAGGACCAGCCATACCCAAAACGGGTGTCATGCCAGCAGGCAAAAATGGACCACCTTCAACTGTGTAGCTACGAACAGGACTAAATAGAGAAAAGCCAGCATCCATTCTGTCGCCGATATCAAGAAGACCAGCAGGGTTGTTTGCAGACGAGATACTATTTTGGCCTCTTGCGACGCCCGCTCCGCCCATGCCTTTTTCTTTAGCACCGTAGCCGTGAGCAAAATATCCGTTTGTTGCATAGACATTTGCGGTTGCATAGCCCGATAGAAGTAGAGCAATTGCTAGTTTGGTTTTATTCACTTTGACACCTCTTCATTGTAATAATGATATTAATTATAATGGCGGTAAAAAAGTAGGTCGACATATAAATTTCCTAGGAAATTTTCCTATGAAATAAGGGACTTAAGGAATATCAAGTAATACTAATTTACCAGTTTCTAATATAAGAGTTAGACGAATAATAACCACAATTCTATACATTGTCCAGTATCAACTGAAAATCACTAAACAGACGACTAAATTATACTTGTTGTAGGGTTGTAATAATTGTATAGGGTATCTACTCTGGTACTACTAATTATCGAGATAACATAATTACTGTGACTCAATATTGGGAATCAAGAATGGCGTTGTTGACGAAAATAAGGTTAATAAGTGCCTTTATTGTTGAGGCCGATAATAAATGACCGGCAGTTTTGGATTAAAATGAATTAAAAATCTATACCTTGGATACCCTCTATTTATGTTTCCTTACAGACAGTAGCATACTATTTAAATCAATAATTTTCATCATCAGGCTCAACTCACTACCTCATATCAACAAAAGCTAATAAATAACATTAGCTTTCTCTAATAAGTTTATAGTATATTGTGATTACTGTTAGTTGTTTAATACCTATGCAACTAATGAGTATAGGGGATAAGTAACTAGCTATTCGGCTTTAAGATCGGAATAATTACTTAACACTCCTTCTTTATTTAAACCATTGAGGAGATTTTAAATGTTTAAAAACAACTACAACCATTGTCGGTTAACTGCTTTACCCATTGCTGCCCTTTTAACGATTGGTTCGTTCAGCGCAGCAGCCGATGACGGTCCATACTATGACATCTACGGAAATGTTCATGTCAGCATAAACAATCAAGACAGTGCCGATGGCGCAGAGTTACGATCAAATACATCTAGTTTTGGTGTAAAAGGTGGTCATAAAATAGGTGATGGCATAGAAGTTATCTTCAAATTAGAATGGCAAGTTGACGCAACCACAAGAAATACTGATACAGCTGTCGTTGATAGAGATCAATGGGTTGGATTTAAAGGAAGCTTTGGTAAGGTTCTTTTTGGAACAGCCAGTTCAAACTATAAATCTAAGGGTGGTAAAGTTGACCCAATGTACCGTACAGCTCTAGAAGGTCGAAGCGCATTTATGGCTACACAGTCTCGCCGCCTCCACGCAGGAGCAGGAATTGATCGAGGTCGTATGACAAAGTCACTCCATTACGCAACGCCTAAATTTAATAACTTTCAAGTAGTAGCAAATACAACACTTTCGGGTTCTGATGACGAGAGTTCAGGTGTTGGTGTTCGTCATACAACTAAAGAATCATTGTTTTTTGTTGACGTGATCAATGATGGCGATGTAGGCGGAACATCTGAGAGTGCTTCAAAGGTTGGTGGTTATTATAAATTTGGTGACTTACAGATCGGTGGACAATTTGAATCATCTGAAGATATTGATGGTTCTGATTACTGGTTTATCGGCGGCTCTTATAAGCTGTCTAAGACAGACTCTTTCAAGTTCTCAGCAGGTGCTGCTGATGGCGCACAAGAGAGTTCATCTATAGCGCTTATGTATGATCATAAAATGGGCAAGAAAACCAATATCTACATTGGTTATGGTTCAAAGGATGATGACCTAAGCGATGACGATAGTATCTTTACTGTTGGTGCTCGTTATAAGTTCTAACTGAAGGCTCTTTTTTATAGCAGTCTCAAACTTACGCTAGTATATAATATTAAATACCCTTAGGGATTTACTATTTAGCTAGCGTATTTTTTTACCTTAAAATTATGGAGAATCTTATGCAATTCGAATCCTTTGCAGAAGCACATTCATTCCTTCTTCTTTCTTCATTTATCGTCGCCCTGATAATGGGAGCGGTGGTTAACAAAACCAATTTTTGCACCATGGGAGCCATATCAGACATGGTCAATATGGGCAGTTATAGCCGTTTTAAATCTTGGCTTTTAGCAATTGCTGTTGCTCTTATCTCTATCACTGTTTTTGAATATTTTGAATTAATTAGTCTCAATAGTTCCTTTCCACCCTATCGTGGTTCCACCATTATCTTTGGTGAAAATATTATCGGTGGAATTATTTTTGGTGTAGGGATGACCTTTGCTAGTGGTTGCGGGAACAAAACACTTATACGACTGGGTGCTGGTAATCTAAAGTCCTTAGTCGTGCTCATCGTACTCAGTATTACCGCCTACTTCATGACTAATCCGTTTCCCAATAGTGATCAGACGCTCTACAGCACTCTTTTTTATGACTGGATTAGAGTCTTATCAATATCAGTTGAAGGTAGCTCTGATATCGCTTCGTTGATTTCCAGTGAGCATAGCAAAACGGCCCGTCTCATCTTGGGCTTAATGATTAGTTTTGGTTTATTCATCCATGTCTTTAAAAATTCAGAATTTCGTACCAATAAAAATAATATTGTTGCTGGCTTGGTTGTTGGACTTGCGGTAACTGCAGGATGGTGGATCACAAGCAACACTCAAATTGAGACAGATGACGAACAATATTCTCTAAGCGGTTATTACCAAGAATGGGATATGCTTGAAGATGATGATCAACTTAAACCTGCACAGGCAAGGACATTAGAGTCACAGTCACTGACATTTATTAATCCTGTTGGTCAAATATTAGGTTACGTTCAATCTAAGTTTGATAGTGCCCTGCTGACTTTTGGCCTAGTCTCTGTCTTTGGAATCATATTAGGTTCAATGTTAATGGCCTTAGTGACCAAACGTCTAAGTTTAGAATGGTTTTCAACTGTTCAGGACTTTGTGCATCATTTCGTCGGTGCCATCATGATGGGTGTGGGTGGTGTTCTTGCATTAGGCTGTACCATTGGTCAAGGTATTACCGGTCTATCTACATTGGCATTAGGCTCATTTATTACATTTGCAGCAATAGTATTTGGCAGCACCCTAACCATGAAAGCCAAGTATTACAGGCTAATATACGATGACGCTGGACTTTATGCAGCAATCATCAGTTCACTGGTAGATCTACACCTTGCGCCTGAAGTGATGCGTAAGTTAGAAGCTGTTGATTAGCGGACTTGTTAAACCGAAGTAAAGACTACTCTACTTTGGTTTAACAAATTTTATTGTAAACCTATCGGTATTCCCTGTTACACCTTCTTTACCAACTTCATAGAGTAATTGGTCTGCAGTACGATGATGAAGATCACTGTAGTCTTCAAAAATAAATCCCGAATCCTGTGCTTCTTTTATCGCTAATACGGGGTCAATTCGCCGCCTATTTTCGCTATTAAATTCTTCCATATGACGACGTGTATGATCGACCATCGCGTAGACACCACCGGGCTTTAATGCTCGAAAGACCGCTCGATTCATTCGCATTCTCGCCTGATAATTAAAGTTGTGGTAATTACGGAAGGTAAATACAATGTCGACATCCCTTTGACCGAGATCAAATTCGTCCATTGAAAATAACTTATCACCATCTTTTCGATGAATATTAGCGTCTGGATCAATGAGAGTAATAAATTCCATTCCCTCTTCTCCCAAAAGATTATCAGAAACTCTTTTGGTACCTAAGGCAACTGCAAATTCACCATTATCTGCCAACACAGGAGCGAGAAGTTTACTGTACCAGCCATTACCCGGTAATAACTCAATCACTTTCATATTGGTTTTTAAACCAAAAAATTTAAGTGTTTGGATCGGCAGACGGTTACTATCGCGTACCTTATCTTTTGATGTACGAAGCTTTGACTTTAACGCTTTTTGAAGAAGTTTTTCAACGGGTTCAAAATCATTTTGCTTGGACTGTATTGATGTCGACATGAGCATGGCACAGGTCATTAATAACAGAACTTTCATTCATTTCTCCAAGATTTTGTTGTGTTTAATGGGAAGAATATAACCTAGTCATCGCCCGTGCGATTTTCTTATCAAAATAATACCAATAGAACTCACTATTCTGATAGCCGACTGTTCGTTTAACAATTTCTTTACCCTGAGAATTTACAAAGATTAAAGTCGGTGTTATTTGAATATCATATGAACTTGCAAAAGCTTCAGGGTCGACGATCTTCTGGTTAAAATCAGTGACAGAATCATCGCCATCAATTTGAATCTCAGTAATTGTTACCTGATTTTGATAACCTTTATTAGCACGAACAGCATTAATCACATCTTCAGTGAGTTGTTTACAGTAGAAGCAGTAACTTGCAGAGAAATAAATAACATGGACTTGATTCAGTAACTGAGTAGTGCGGGCAATTTGGTAAAGATTATTTTTATCTTTATTTCGCCCATTATCAACCTCAGCATGAGATTTATTTTGGGACAAAACAGTACCCCATATTCCATTGCCCAGAAAGAGAATAACGACTAAAGATTGCAGAAACGATTTTATCATTAAGTTTTATCACTAAGGATTAAACAACTCGGATAAATAATACCGAGAAGTAAAATATATACAGAACCTTAGCTTACGATACCTTTGTTACCCAGCACATTTTTGATGTGTGGGGTATTAAGCTTTTTGATATTGATGACCTTATGATCTTTGAGATAAGTAGACACAAGATCCCATATGGGTTCACCAGGGCTCTTAGAACCCACAGTAGCCCAACCGGCAACCTTATAGAATTTATTTGCTTCAATTTTCTTACCGTTATCAAGAGTCATATTATCAATTCGATGACCAATGGTTGCAAGTGGATCAATTTGATAATCCATGCCTCCAAGACGAACCATATCCCCGCCCTGTTGATAATAGGGATCAGGGTTAAATAAATTATCTGCTACATCTTCAAGGACAGCTTTAATGTCACTGCCTTTCACTTCATTCACATAAGTTTCAGGATAGGTAATACAGGTTTGATCGAGGACATGCTCCAATGTAATGGTCTGCCCTTCTAGTACCGTCGTTCCCCATCTAAATCCTGGTGAAAGAGATATTTCAGCATCTTTTACAGAGTTGAGAGCGTCACAAATAATTTGATCAAAAGTACCATTAAAATTACCTCTTCGATAAAGTAAATCACCCGCTATACTTAACGGCGTTTCTAATTGTTCTAGGAAGGGTGAGCGAACATCATCGATATACTTCTGCATTTCTGCATCAGCTTTAAGATAATTAGAGAATACTGGGAGTAATTTATAGTCAAATCCG
>JAUUZN010000038.1 GCA_030589945.1 Gammaproteobacteria bacterium
GGTCGAACGGAACGAAAATAAGATCACAACAAATAGTAAGAATAGTCGCCATTCTTTCCACCAGAGATTCCATGTTTCTTTAGAAGGTGCTTTCATTAAAAATAATTCCTATCAATCTGTTGCCGTCTGTTCATGAGAGAGTTAGAGACAATATGGTTACTTTTTCACAAAAAGCAATGTCATACGATCACTTTCACCAATTGCTTGATATTTTGCTCGATCCTTATCACCCTTACCATATGAAGGTGGCAAGGTCCAAACTCCACCTGGATGTGCAGCATCGTCCTTTGCATTAGCATTGAGCTCTGAGGACGCCTCTAAGGTGAAGCCTACAGATTCAGCTATCTGAATAGCATAGGATTGTTTTACATAACCCGAATCCATATTCTTAGATGTGTCACGGCTCTCAGGAAGTCGATGGTCGATGACACCTAATTTTCCGCCAGTTTTTAAAACATCGTAAAAAGACTTAAATATGGTTTTAACACCAGCATCACCCAGTTTCATCCAGTTATGAAGATTTCTGAAGGTCACCACGCGGTCGGCACTGGCAACACCTCCAAGGTCGATATTATCAGCAGGACTAAAGACTACGACAGCAACCTTATCGTAAAGTTCTGGGTTATTAGCAAGCTTAGTATTGAATTTTTTAATGGTTCGTTGCTCGTAACTGCTCTTTGAATCAGCGCTGTATTGTGCTGCTCTAAGCTGACCTTTATCTCTCAATAATGGCGCTAATATTTCAGTGTACCAGCCACCACCACCGGGCATTATTTCAACAACAGTATGATTCTCTTTTATCTGAAAGAAGTTCAAGGTATCGACCGGGTGACGGAATTGATCACGTTTTGAACTTTTAGCTCGATGCTCTGCAGATATGACCTGTTTTAGTTTATGTCCATCGGCTTTAAGTGCATTGAATGGTAAAATAATAGCGCAACCAATAACGGATGATATTAATAAGGTTTGTATTTTTAAATTCATGTATTTCAATCCCTTTTGAATTGATGAGTGATTATTTTATAACAGATTTATACTTGGTTTATATTTGATTTAAACTTGATTGATCGCTGAAGAAAAATCTAACATTCGTTGCAAAGGCTTCATTGCATCTTTTGCTAATTCAGCATCAATAATGATTTCATTCTCAGTATTGTGCATAACATTTGCCAATAATTTCAGCGAATTCATCCGCATCCAAGGACAGTATGCACAGCTTCGACAGGTTGCACCCTTTCCGCCCGTTGGGGCTGCAATGAATTCTTTCTCTGGACTAAATTGATTCATCTTATAAGCAATACCCATATCTGTAGCAACAATAAATTGTTGATTATCCAAATTTTTACTAGCAGAAATGAGTTGCGTGGTCGAACCGACTACGTCGGCTAAAGCGATGACCGAACTTGGTGATTCGGGATGAACTAGAACTGCGGCGTCTGGATACTGCTTAATGAGTTCCCGCAATGCTGTTGCTCTAAACTCATCATGGACAATACATTCGCCTTTCCACAGCAGCATTTCCGCTCCCGTCTGTTGTTGAATGTAATGACCTAAATGTCTATCGGGTGCCCAAAGTATTTTTTTACCTTCAGCTTCAAGGTGATCGACCACATCCAATGCAATGCCGGATGTGACGACCCAATCTGCTCTCGCTTTAACAGCAGCAGAGGTGTTTGCATAGACAACTACAGTATGATCACTATGTTCATCACAAAATGCGCTGAACTCATCGATAGGACAGGATAAATCCAACGAACAGGTTGCTTCTAGGGTTGGCATTAAAATACGTTTTTCAGGATTCAAAATTTTGGCCGTCTCACCCATAAATTTCACACCAGCAACGATCAGTGTTTTACCCTGATGTTGTGAGCCAAATCTTGCCATCTCTAGTGAATCGGCAACACATCCACCCGTTTCTTCTGCTAGTTTTTGAATCTCAGGGTCAGTGTAATAATGAGCCACTAAGGCAGCATTTTCACGTTTAAGCATAGTCTTTATCGATTCGCGATACGATTCACGCTCATCGTCACTCAAAATTTCGACCTCTTGAGTGACTGGATACTCAATCACTGATGTAAAATTATTCATAGCTACTATTTTAACTCACAGATTATTTGGCTACTTCTTTAATATAAATATCCTGTTGAGGAAATGGTATTGATATACCCTCAGCATCAAAGGTATTTTTGATGTTTTCCAACAGGGTTGAACGTGTTGGCCAATAATCGGATGACTTGACCCAGGGTCGGACATTAAAATTTACTGAACAATCAGCAAGTTCTCCAAGTGCAATAGAATATCCGGGTTCTTTCAATATACGTTCATCTGCTTCTAAAATTTTAGCCAAAACCTCTTTCGCCTGTTGAATACTGTCACCATAACCAATGCCAATAACCATATCGATACGCCGTGTATCGCGTGCTGAGTAATTGACAATAACATCCTCATAAATTTTTGAATTAGGGATGATAATTTCTCGATTATCGCCAGTTCTAATTACCGATGAAAATACAGCGATTTTTTCAACTGTCCCAGAAATTCCAGCAACTTCAATGAAATCACCGGCTCTGAAAGGACGATTTACAATGAGTAATACGCCTGCAGCGAAATTCTTCAGAGAATCTTGCATTGATAAGCCAATAGCAAGACCGGCAGCACCAAAAATTGCGACTAACGATGTTGTTGGGATCCCCAGTTGCTCGAGTGCAGCAATGGCGATAAAAGCGGTCAGCAATGCAGTGATAATAGAGTTTAAAAAGTCAGAGAGCACATTGTCGAGTTTTGCCTTTTCCATAATGGTATCAATAACCGAAACAAGGGTCTTTACGACTCTACGTCCGATGAACCATATTAATAAAGCAAAGAGAATATTAGTTGACCACGGGATGACAAAAGTAGTCATATAGTGTTCAATTTGATCCGAATCTAGCATTTCATGCTCCTAAATTAAAAAAGTAATAACAATGTTTTTTGCAGTTTATCAAAATCAATTTTATTTTGTCTTACTAATTGACCACAGGCACTATGTAATTCTTTTTGACTGTTCTTTTCAAGGCTAGAGATCTGATTTTGTAGCTCACTATTTTGAATGTCCAAGCTTTCCCGAACAGCATGATTTCGCTCACTGATCTGTTGATAGAGATGTAAAAATCGTCCAATGACCACATAGGGAAAATTTTTATTTTTCATGGGACCATAACTAGCTTCGTATCCGCCAAGTGGTAATCCTTTTACCTTTGTCGTCAACAATTTGTCGGCGCCAAACCAAGCACTCGAAAAACCTAGGATTGATCCTGCGACAGCTCCCATCATAAAACTTGATCCCGCAACAAGTAGATCTGCTGAAGCACCAGCAGCAGCGCCAGCTATAGTCGTTACAACAGCGAGTTGAGTTTTGCTCAGCCCCCACATATACCACTGTTCACAATCGAACAAATCAGGCGGTAAACTAAGTTCAGCCACTTCCAGATTTGTTTGGAAGTGTTGATAATTTGCTAACAGCTCTTGGAACGCCTCTTTTTCACGTTTAATCATCCAACTAAAATATTGTTTTTCCAGTACAGGTTGTATGATCGTAGCTTGCGTTTCATCAAGGACTTTCTGACTCTGTTGATAAAAACACAGATCATCAACAAGCCGAGTCAAAATCACCGAACAATTGTGTTTTTGCGTCTCACGCCTTTGTCTTAGGTTTTCAGTGACACGTTTTAGATGCTCGCTCCACTGAGGTTTTAAATGTGTGAAAGCCTCGATGAGCTCAAGCTGTTTATCAAAATCTGCTGCCATCGGATTAAAAATGCGCACCAATTTAAAATATTGTTCCAACGCATTTTTCCAACCTTCAACATGCTCATCACTTTCAATGGGATTAATGAGAGCCATGCTCGGTTGTCCACTCCACCGAAGAATTTCCATTTCGGCCTCATATTCACTTCCATAGGGTCTAGAGCCATCGACCACATACAATATTGCTGCGCCCTCAACAAGTGGTTTCAGCAACTTCACCTCATCAGGGAATCGTTTCTGACAATCCTCATCAGCCACAAATTCTGCAACGGCCTTAGAGCGAAGTTCAGCGGTTGTTGCTCTTGATTGTAACCACTGGAGGACCTTGTGAGGTCGTTGAAACCCTGGTGTGTCAATTAAACGATACCCAGACCGTTCATCTTCAACACCATATTCTTCAGCTTCAGTTGTTGTTCCACTACGAGTAGAAATACCAATCGAATCATCCTGAGACAAGGTTGAGACAATGGATGATTTACCCTTATTAGGGTGACCAACCACTGCAAATCGTACCCTTTCATTGTTCATGATTGTTTCCCATCTTTATTTTCTATGGGCATGTAGATTGCTGGAACAAGTAATTGCCAACTCTCAAATTTACTTGCAAGTCTTTGCCATTCGCTGAAATGGTTGTCCTTCAGTGTAACAATCCTTTGCTCACTCCAATCTATGGGTAGAATATAGCCTGCAGTATGTTCTAAGTAATCTTCGAATTCACCCAATGGAGCCTCCCATGACTTTACAATCACTAAATGCTTACCCCGTTTGAGCTGTTCAATTGTTTTTATTCGCTGAGTATCAATCGGTAGATTCGATTTCGTAGCATAATCTTGAATTACCTCAGATGGAACATTGTCCCAATTCAGTATTTCTAGATCCTCAGTTAAATCATGAGCCACTGAATAATTTATTTCTGGCTGGATTTTCATTTTAGGATTTTGATTGATGTTAGTCTGGATTATTATTTCAACATCGTTACCTAACAAAATAGCCAAACGCCATTTTGTTACAGCCATTAAAATCATTCGTAGGATAAGGCTATAACAGAATTGTGTAGCAAGAATAAACTTCCACCAGGCACCATGCCCCTTGAATTCGTTGTTGGATTGACTCAATCTAGAATCTTGAGTGAGCTCTAATAATTGAATATCAGGCTGAGCCGCCGACCAAAACTCCCAAGGAGTTGCAACTGCCTTGAGCCAAGGATAAATATCTGTGGCTTCTAGAACCGTACTACGCCAGATAAAATTAAGATCGGTTGATAGCAATAATGTGAAAAACACCAAAAGACTGGCAATGGAAAATGCAATTGCTGCAACCTGACTTTGTAATAACAACCAATATTTATCAACGTTCAGTTGACTCACTTTGCGCATCACAGATTGCTGTTTGAAAGACCAAATGGGGACGAGGGTCATCAGTCGTGCAAAGTTGAACCCTTTACCAAAAAATAAGCTCGTCATTGATGCGATGATACTGAGTATTGGTAAAAGCAAATATACGAGAAGAAGATAAAAGAGATTTATTTTTCCTTCTGCATCACCCGACAATACAAACCAGCTCAGCATTAATCCGATAAGCCCAGAGATATAAACTATCGGCCAAAATATTTGCAGCTGATTTTCTGATGAATTAATTTCTGAGGATTGATTGGTAGCAGACACGAAGATGAACCAGCTTTAAGACAATTGATTATTGCAGATCATAAGATTTTTTAGTCTGAAAGTCTATGGTAAAAATAGGGGTCAGAGTGAATTAAAATAGAAAAAATAGGGGTCAGAGTGAATATAAATAGGGGGCAAAGAGAATTGCAATTCACTTCACCCCCTATTTATATTCACTCTGACCCCTATTTTTTGTCTCCTATTTTTATTCACTCTGACCCCTATTTTTGCCCCCTTTTGTTATGAATTGCTAGGCGATGATTAATTTAGCTTCAGTGCTTTACTTAGAAGTTTTAATACGTCTTTAGGATCATCCACATGAATAATTAATGCTTCGACTTCATGCCGTTTAAATGTACCTCGCTTAATCATATCATCCAGACGGTCGTAAAAACTCTGCCAATGAAGGTGTTTGTTGCCGACAATATAAATAGGGATAGAATGCAACTGACCACTTTTAATTTGTTCAATGGTTTGAAATATTTCCCATTCGGTACCCGTTCCACCCGGCGAAAAAATCATTGCAGCTGAGTGCATAATCATTATGCTTTCTCTGATAGCAATGCTCGAAAATATTAATCCGTCGGAAATAATGGTTTTCGCTTTACCTTTGGCAGGCCGATACTGCCAGAATGCCATGCTCGCATTACCGCCCTCTTGCTTTCGAGAAGGACCATAGTAGGTCGTATAACCAATACTTGGACCACCAGCATCAGTTGCTCCACGACTACCTGCTTCCATTAAACCTGGACCGGCACCCGTCATCACCGGATAGGTTGAGGAATACTTCTTGGTCCATTGATACGCCAAGTTATATATTTGCTGATAGATTTTATCATTTGCAGCATCAACAATTGCATTACCAGAATGATTCTTCTCACTAATTCTAGAACTACCCAATATAGAGACAAAACCCTTGGGATATTTTTTAGATTTAAACTGCTCTGAACAATACAGATCCCGTGAAAAATCAGACACTGATAAATTATTTTCTTCTCCCTTGTAGATCCCTGTGTAGGATGCATTTGTAGCAGTACTTAAACACTTATAAGTAGCCTCCGCTGCGTGAGATACGCTTTGTGAGATACTCAATAAAATAAAACTGCTGATCAAAAACAATGTATTTAGTAATTTCTTTTTCATAATAGATTAGTCCGTTTTGTCATTTATTATTTAATAGTCGTTATTTATTAGCTGTGAAAAGTAACTAGTGAACACCTAAGAATGCATATTTAAGAATAAAGATTGTAGCCATCACCAAACAGGATGCATTTGCTTTAGTAAGCTTACCTGACAAGATCTTTAATAAAGCATAGGTAATGATACCAAAACCAATACCATCAGCAATGGAAAATGAGAGTGGCATAACCACCATGGTGATGACTGCTGGTACGTATTCTGTCATGTCTTCCCAATCGATAACGACGATATTACGCATCATCAAACTAGCAACAAAAAGTAAAACTGGGAATGTTGCATAGCTTGGTATTGAACCCACCAGTGGTGCAAAAAATAAGCTCGCCATAAACAGTAACGCCACAACAACCGCAGTGAGACCTGTTCGGCCACCCGCATTAACGCCAGCGGTACTTTCGATGTAACTGGTTACAGGTGATGTTCCAATCACAGAACCTGCAAGCATTGAAGAACTGTCGGCCAATAGTGCTCGACCCAAACGAGGTAATTTACCATCCTTGTCGAGTAAATTTGCAGAGTTTGCAACGGTCACCAAAGTACCTGCTGTATCGAACATATGTACAAAAAGAAAGGCTAATATGATCCCTGTCATACCGAGATTAAAAGCACCGGCAATATCTAATTGTGCCCATGTAGGAGCAAGACTTGGAGGCATCGAAATTATGCCGCCAAAATCTGAAATACCCAACTGCACACCAATAATCGTTGTAGTAATAATGCTAAGGATGATGGCACCTGGGATCTTTCTGATCTCCAGAGTGACAATCATCAAAAAGCAAAACATTGACAATAATACTGCCGGTTGACTGATGTCTCCCAAGGTAACTAACGTCGCAGGATGATCGACAATAAGATTCATATTTTGCAATGCGATAATGGCTAAAAATAAACCAATACCAGCGGCAATGGCCATTTTTTGAGAATGCGGGATAGCATTAATGATCCACTCTCGAATGGGTAAAACACTGAGTATAAAGAACAGCATACCCGCTAAAAATACTGCACCCAACGCAACTTGCCAACTGTAGCCTTCGCCCAGTACAACCGTGTAAGTAAAGAATGCGTTAACACCCATTCCAGGAGCCAGAGCAATTGGATAATTAGCCACCATGCCCATTGCAAAAGTACCCAGTGCAGCTGCTAAACAGGTTGCAACGAAAGCCGCATCGCGGTCGATGCCTGCCTGAGCTAAGATATCCGGATTAACAAAAATGATATAACCCATGGTTAGGAAGGTGGTGAAACCCGCAATCACTTCCGTCCGTATTGTCGTATTATGTTCCGATAATTTGAAAAATGAATCTAACATTTTTATAATCTCTTTTTAGTGTTAGTCGATATATGTTTTTCAGTGATTCCAGTAAATAGCCTAGCTGTGCATACTTTCTAGAACAGGTGAGCGGCTATTCCAAGTCAATAATAGTAACGCAGTACCAATGAATGCGGATGCCAAATAAAAGTAAATAACGTAATCCCACCCCCAGCGCTCGGAAATCATCCCTGTTCCATAATTGGCGATGAACGCCCCAATATAACCAAATAATCCGGTGAGTCCAACTGCAGTAGCAGCGGCCTTTTTAGTGGCAAAATCTGCGGCAGCAACAGCGACCAATAACATGGGACCGTGTACGAAAAATCCGACAGCAAACAAAGTCAGCGACATCAAATATGGATTATTAGAAGGAACATACAATATGGCCATTACCGCCACGACCAATAGTGCCATAAAGATAACCGATACCCGACCACGACGTCCCTCGAAAACAGTGTCAGATAACCAACCAGCCGCAATTGCCCCAACAATACCTGCGATCTCAAAGGTTGAAGTGGTAATCGCCGATTCCATGATGGACAGACCACGACTTTCTTTCAAAAAACTTGGTGCCCAGTCGAGTATGCCAATTCGTACAATATAGATAAAGAGATTGACCACACTGACGAGCCAAATGAGTTTATTGGTAAGAATGTACTTAACAAAAATTTCTTTTGGAGATTCTTTAACATCATCAACATTGTCAATGATCTGATGGTGTTGTACCTGATGATATTCTTCGATGGGTGGTAATCCAACATCTTCAGGCCTGTCTCGAAGACGATTGATTAAAAAGAAAGCAAAGACAAAGGCAAAAGCCGCAGGTGCAAAAAACACTGCTCGCCAGGTCTCAAAATAAACAATGAGATAGCCGCCAAAAGATAAGATCCCTGCAGCGCCCAAATGGTGGGACATGTTCCAAATACCCCACTGTTTGCCAATTTCTGAAGGACTGAACCACTGTGTGATTAGTCGACTGCAAGGTGGCTGACCCATGCCTTGAAATATATTGTTGAGCGTCCAAAATATTGCAAAAAATGTGGTCACACTAATTCCTAGAAATGCACTGGTATTGTCAGATGCAAAACCGAGCAAAAAGCTCACCATTGCAGACATAATCAGTCCCATACCCATCACATATCTTGCGCTGAGAGTATCAGCCAAGATACCACTCAAAAACTTTGATATTCCATAAGCGATAGCAGCAATACCAAGTGCAGCCCCCATTTCTTCTTTGCCAATTCCAAATTCTTCTCTGATGAGTGGATTGGCCACAGACATATTCTTTCTGATGAAGTAAAAAACGGCATAGCCCGAGAGCATCGAATACATAACGCGACTGCGCCAATAGGGATAAGTACTGGTATCTAACTCTCCGCTTTCAGAATTGTTGCTATGAGTATTCAATTCAAATCCTTATTGTGTTGTTTGGACTAAGTTTTATTTTAAATATTAGCTAGATTGTTGCTGAGCTAAATGGCGATCGATCTCTAACAGGTAATTTGTTTTTTCATCGAGGCTTAAAAATGAACCGATAAAACTATTTTTAATTAAAGTAACAATATGTTCCTTGGACAAATCGAGACTTTCTTGTAGAGCAAAAAAGTTCTCATTCAAGTAACCCCCAAAATAGGAAGGATCATCTGAATTAACCGTAGCCAAAAGTCCTTGATCGAGCATCTCTCTCATCGGATGATCTTTTAAATCGTCTACTACACAGAGTTTCAAATTTGATAATGGACAAACCGTCAGGGCAATATGCTCTTTCTTTAGTTGTTTAATGAGCGCTTCAGATTCCATTGCGCGATTACCATGGTCAAGTCGGTCAATTTTTAACAGTGCTAATGCTTCTTCTACATAGGATGGTGGTCCTTCTTCCCCTGCATGAGCTACGAGTTTTAATCCTAATGATTTTGCCTCTGCGAAGACTCTCTGAAACTTTGAAGGTGGATTGCCCACTTCAGATGAATCTAATCCCACACCATCAATTAAGGCGATAAACTCTTTTGCTTCATTAAGGGTTTGAAAGGCATTCTCTTCACTTAAATGTCTGAGAAAGCACATAATTGTTTTATAAGAAATTCCGAAGTTTGCCAAACCGTCATCAAGAGCCCGATTGATGCCCGTTATAGCGGTGGCAAATGTAACACCTCGTTCAGTGTGCCCCTGTGGATCAAAAAATATTTCCACATGACGTACATTCTGTTGATGACACTTTTGTAGGTATTCCATGGTTAGATCATAGAAGTCCTGCTCGGTGATCAATACGCTCATACCCGCATAATAAATATCCAGGAAATCCTGTAATTGATTAAAATTATAAGCTTCACGAATTTCTTCAACACTCGCATAGGGCAAATCAAGATTATTTCTCTTCGCCAAAGTAAACATTAACTCTGGTTCAAGTGAGCCTTCGATGTGTAAATGCAGTTCTGCTTTTGGCAATTCTTCTATGAGTTTCTTAAGCTCTAACATGACATCCTGTACAATTTTTTATTATTATTCTCATGTTGACTAATTAGACAACATACCTTGTAGGGTATATTGATACAACAGGGTGGAAAAAGCACTGTTTATTTATTCTCAGTCAGTAATATCAAACACCTTATTCTTTTGAGGAAGATATACAAATTGATAAGAAAGTGCTCCAAGAGTAAACCATGCCAACACCATGAGCCATTCCTGAGGCCATACAAGCGCTGCAGGCATGCCGGGTAAATAGAGTGACGCCATACCAAGGCTTGCGATAACACCGAAACCACCAAGCCAGAGTCCGCCTGTTGCCTTAAATGGTCGCTCCATCTCGGGTTCATTCTTTCTTAAAATAATGAACGATACAACAACCAGTAAATAGGCAATCATCAAACTAAATGAACCGGCATCAACAAACCAAACTAAAGAAGTTCGACCCAGTAATGGTGCCAATACACCAATGAATCCGATGAAGAGAATAGCATTGGAAGGCGTTTGATATTTTGGATGAACTTTGGCAAGAAAGTCTGGCAGCATTCCATCCTGTGCCATTGCATAAATTGCTCTAGACCCACCAATAAGGAAGCTATTCCAACTGGTCAAAATGCCAGCGAGTCCAGCAATGAGTAGAAATATCCTACCCTTTTCTCCAAAGGCCGCTTCGGCTGCAGCGATGGTCCCCAACGCAGCTGTTTCTCTTGTTTGTGATGTGAGTAGGCTTGAGACTGCCAGTTCAATCATAATGTACCAAGCAACAGCAAAAACGATTGATGCTACCAACAGAGTACCTATTTTTCTGGGTGGTAGATTAATTTCTTCTGCAGCCTGAGGAATTACATCAAAACCGGTCATCATGAATGGCACCAAAGCCATCGCTGCAAGGATGCCAGTAGCACCACCGACAAATAGAGGTTCCATGTTGGAAACTTTACCGCTGTCTCCTATACCGATGATCAACATTAGACCCGCAAGTAAAATTACGCCAACAACAATGGTTTGAATGATCGCGGCAAGTTTAAGACCTCTAATATTCACCCAAGTAATTAACGCAGACGTTACAGCGCCAATAACTGCCAACTCTAAATAAACATCTGCACCATTGATACTCCACAAGGGTGTATCCCCTAAATTAGGAAACAGGCCGGATAAAACACTGGGTAGAGCAACCGCTTCAAAGGCACAGACCGCAACATACACAAAGACAATAGACCAGGTACAAATAAATGATCCTAATCCACCAAGCGCTCGCTTAGAATAAACATGTTCACCACCGACATCAGGCATGGCAGATGCTAATTCAGCGTAAACAAGACCAATGGCGAGGATGATGATACCGACGACTAATGTGGCGATTATTCCACCAACACTTCCCCCTCTCCCTATGATTCCGATAATCAATGCCACCCATGACCAGCCGATCATTGCACCAAATGAGAGAGCTAGTGTGTCTAGCTTTTTAAGATTTCTTTTTAAACCATGTTTTGTTTTCATCAAATGAGTATAACTTAGAATGCACTAAAAATTCTAATATCCAAAATTATTGATCTGAGCCATAATAATCACTCAGAGATATTAAATGTATAGGTCAGTATAAAATGCGTGCATTTTTAGCATATGTGGTGGGAATTATTGTTATGGCAGTAGTGTTTATTCAAGGGTTGATTTTCTTGGGTGACGGCGCAGGAATTTTAATTTATGTACTATTTTTTGCCACATTAGGGCTTGGAGGAGCAATCATTAAATTAATGTTGGGCGAAAAACTTTTCTCAGACGATGATTAAATTAATCATACCAATGACAGATGTACGGCATTTTTAATTTGGTAATTCTTATTGATGCATCAACGATATTGAGGTAAACCAAACATTTTTTGTCAGCGCCTTCTTTATTCGACTCATAATTTGTGCAATAAGAGGTATCGTCATCCCAACGGGCATAAACGACGGTTCCGTCATCGGTGAAACGCTCCACATGATCAAAGTGATATTCACTGAGAAAACCCACGTTGTATTTAGTGTTCTCGTAGATGCCGGAAATAAAATCTTCGGTTCGATGAAAAGTTAGAATTGGGTGCCCTTCTTCCGCCCATGTTTCGAAAAGGAATGTTCCTCCATCTGAAAATGTTAATCCACCAAATGTAGCAACATTCCCAGTATCTGATTTTATAAATCTCGAACCACCTTCAGAACTCAGTAGATAAAAAACCACATCATCATAAGGTCCATATTGACTCTGAGTTTCTACATAGCATATTTTTTCCGACCGATTTTGAATTGCGAAACATTCAGTGTAGAGAGACAGGTCAGTTTGAGTGTCTTCTGACTGATTATCAACCGACCTGTTTATACATCCACTGCTGAAGTACAGAAAACAAAATAGAACTGTGATTCTAGTTGAACCCATAAGCAAATTTCGATTTTCCTATAGTAAATAGGGAGCTAAAATAGGGGGCACAAAAATAGGGGTCAGAGTGAATTAAATGTTATTTAATTCACTCTGACCCCTATTTTTGTTTAATCTCTTTCTCAGTTTCATATTAAAGAAAAATACATCAGCTGTACAAATACTTAGTAAATAAACCTAAAGTTTTGTCGGGATGTTCCTCTGTTTCTCGCTATACCTAATATAACCATAATAATTTTGTTCAAATCTAATTTACTGGGGAGTAAATCAATGCCTTTTCTTAATCAGGTTCGCACATCGATCGTCCTATTTACGCTTTCAATGATAGTCGCATGCGGCGGAGGTGGTAGTAATAACAATGACACTACAAATCCACCCCCAACTACGGATACCACGAGCCCTATACTTAGCGCATTCATTTCAACTCCGAACGCTAACTCCATCAACTTTGAATTTACCTCAAATGAAGCAGGAACAGCATATTATGTCTTGCAGTTAGGTGGTACCGCACCCTCAGTTGCACAAATTAAAAATGGTAGTGGTAATGGCGGTGCTGTAACTGCTTCAGGCAATATTACCGTAGTGGTTGGAAGCAATAATACTACGTTGACGGGACTTGCAGAAGCAACCACCTATACCCTATACGTTTTTGGTGAAGATGCAGCTGGCAATCAATCTACTGTTGCCAATGTTGATATTACCACTCTAGACATAACGGCCCCTGTTTTGAGTAATTTAGATGTCACCTCAACCGGAACCACAACAACTCTAGCATTCACGTCAGATGAAGATGGATCGGGTTACTATGCAGTACAGTTAGTTATTGATGGACAAGGAACACTGACACCCACCTTTGAAGAAGTTAAAACAGGTAGCATCCAATTACTCGACGGTGTCAATTTTGCAACCTTAGTTGATACAGCAGCAATGAATATCATTGCAAGTACTCAACAGGCAACATTATTCAATATCACCGATGGCAATTCTTACATTGTTTATGTGGTCGCTGAAGATGCCAGTAATAACGAGTCAGAAGTCAGCAAGTTTGAATTTATGAGCAGTGTGATTCAAGTGCCACCAGTGGTTGAAGCCGATAAAATCATTACCTCAGGCATAAACGGTGGTGACATCGATTTACGCATTCTTCGACCCACAGATGGAAATAATGATGTTCTCACAGCATCAATCACTGCCCTACCTAGCAATGGTGAGATATCCACATCAAATGGAACCGTCGTTGCGGTCATTGGCGAAATCAATCTAGATGATTTATTGCAACTGCGTTTCACTGCTGATGTTAATTCAGCGAACAGTTCATCTACGTTTTCCTATGAAGTATCAGATGGCAACGGTGGTACGGCTCAAGCGATGATAACCACCACAATAGAATCTCCTACTGACGCTAGTTCCGGATTTTTAATTGCGGGTTATACGCCTCAAGATGGATTCGGGATCTACTCCTTAGAGCAGGAACTCAGCTTAGTCCTAGGTCATGCCGATGGTGAACGACCTGATAACGATTATTACGTAGTCGACATGTTAACTGTAGGTAACAATAGCTACTTCTCTATGTCAACACCACAAACTGGTTTGGAATTATGGGTATATGATGGTAATACCATCAGTCTCACGAAAAACATCGCTGAGGACGTTACAAATCCAGTAGATTCTGATCCTGAACAACTGATTGAATATAATAATCGTGTCTATTTCATAGCAAGCTCAGAGTATGAACCCGTTAATGGTGAAGTTCTGCGAGAAGAAGTCTATTGGTCTGATGGTACAACCACTGAACGTGTTCCTAGTCCGGAAGAATCTGTAAGTCGATGGGACCCAGAGATTCTCTTTGTAATGAATGGAACTTTGTATGCAGCAGGTACTGATTTTGCAGGTTTTTATAAACTCGAAAATGGAGCATTTGTATCAGCAGGACCAGCCATAGCAACCGTCTATTATTTAAGAAGAATGATCATCGATAATGTTTACTATTTTACCGACGACGACAGTTATCAAATATATTCATTTGATGGCTCGGTTACAACAAAACTCACCACAGTAGCGGGTGATATCAATGAGTTTATTTACTATAACAATGGTCTATTGTTCTATGATTCTTATGACCGATTATACTTCCTTAACCTTTTACTTCCTGGATCATCTCCAACACTAATTGGTTCAACAGGCTTCATGGGATACTACGGTAAGTACTTTATTGAATATAAGGGTCAGATTTATTATTCAAATACATTGGATGATAATGATTTCTATACTTTCGATGGCAGTACTGCGTCGCAAGTCAGCAATACACCCTTCAGTAGTGGCAACATAATTGCCTTAACCAAAGCACAAGACTCTCTTCTAATCGTGTGGAGAAATCCAGACGACATTAGTGAGTTTTGGCTCTTTGATGGTACAAACTATACTCAATTGACGAGTGATATAGAGCTTAATCAATATGATTACTTTTCTAACTTCCAAGTTGCTGGCGACAGAATACTGATGGAAGCCCGTAGTACTGTTAGAGAAATCAGCTATCAAGAAAGAAACTATAGCCAGGCTGTGTTAACAGGAACTCAAGTAAACTTGGTATCAAAACCTTATTTAGCCAATGAATCTTCTGAGACTAATATCTTTGCAAGTATTGGTGATGTTGTCTATTTTACCATCTTGGAAGGTACCAGTACCATTAACATGCAGCATGACAAGTCCACGGGTATTACCCGTAGAAACACTGACTTTGATAACATTTACAATTCTTCTCAAGGCTATGACTCAATTATTGTCGGTGATAGCAAATTTTATTACTACAGTTATGATTCTGCTAATGGTGGAGCTCAACGTGGAATTTGGTCTTATGACGGGACAACAGCTTCTTTTGAATATCTTTCTAGTAGTTGGAATGATCTAGGTAAATCATTCTTAAGCGACAGTAGTCTTTATTCTGTAAAAATCATATACGCTACGAATGATGGCAACGTCATAAACGTATTTGGCAAAAGCATTGATTTTACTTATGACTTTTTTCCAAGTACTGCCCAAGGCAGTATCGTGATTGGTGCACTTGGTATTTCCGACAACTTACTCTATATTCGTGTCGATGGTGGGTACTGGAGTTATGATTTCCAAAATGATCCTATTCAAGTTAACGAGGCATTTTCAACGAGTAGAAAGGATATTGGTTATCTCTTTTTCTCTGATGGTTCAATAGGATATGGAAATAAGATCAATAATAGTTTCTTTTATACTAAAGAAATTGGCAACACTTTTGAACTCCGCCAATATATCTCATCATCAGTGGATAACCTAATCACTATATTTGATGGCACTCCTCAATATCCATATCAGACGGTCTCCGATTTTAATGGCAACCCTGCCATCGTTTTTAATTACCTTGATAATAGCTTAGAAAATCACTTGATATTAATCACTGATAATAATGGCGTTATTGCTACGGTTGAGCTCTCCGGAGCGAATATTGATAAAATGACACCTATTGGGAGTAATAACAGTTCAATTATATTGACGGATAAACTCAACAGAGTTTGGTCCCATAATGGCAGCTCTTTAGTTGAAATAGCTAGCTTTGCAAGCGATGGCATCAGCTATACTAGAGATGATGTGGGCTCATACATTGTTGGAGATAGCATTTTCTTTGGTGGCGCTCGTTCTACTTCAGAAGGCCTGTTTCTAGGTAAAGAACTTTGGTCTTGGTCAATGGCTAATGGTTTAGTGTTGATTGATGACTTTAACACCACGCCCACACCTAACCATCTGGGAGGCTTTCCAGTAGCAGTTACAAACCTAACTGAAGCAGGTGGTTTAAACTTATTTGGTTCAGATGGTAATGATGTCCTGGTGTCATCAAATATCAATGACACGATGACGGGTGGTACAGGTGCTGATGTATTTATCTTTAATTCAAATTGGGCCAATGATGTTATCAATGATTTTGAAGACGGTACAGACCAAATTGATTTGTCGAACACAGGACTGAGCTTCTTAAGCTTAACCATTGCTCAGCTCGATTCAAATACAACAGTCAGTGATAGCAATGGTAATAGCATTACATTACTAGCTATCAATCCAGCAGACCTATCGACTGAGGATTTTATTTTTTAAAATAGAGTACAAAAAAATAGGGGTCACAAAAATAGGGGTCAGAGTGAATTAAATAACATTTAATTCACTCTGACCCCTATTTTTGGTCCGTATTTATTAAATCTCTAGTATTTAAATTGAGAAACTAATTGCTGGAGCTCGCTTGCTAAATCAGCTAACTGGTGACTTGCCACACTAAGCTGATTTGAAGATTCTTCATTTTCATCCACCACATTGCTGATCTGATAAATATTACTATTTATTTCCCCTGCAACTGCACTTTGTTGCTCTGAGGCAGTTGCTATCTGAATGTTCATATCAGAAATTGTCGCCACAGACTGGGTGATTTCATTCAATGCTTTGCCTGCATCAGATGCATGACTGACACTCGTTTTCGCCATTTCACGTCCCTCTTCAATAACTTCAACTGCTGCCTTTGCCTGTACCTGAAGCTCCTGAATCATTGACTCTATTTCGGCTGTTGATTCTTGAGTCCTACTTGCCAAAGTGCGAACTTCATCAGCCACAACGGCAAATCCTCTACCCTGGTCTCCCGCTCTAGCAGCTTCAATGGCCGCATTCAAAGCAAGTAAATTTGTTTGTTCTGCAATACCTTTTATAACATCAAGTACTGAGCCAATCGAAACACTATCTTGGGACAATTTGTTAATTACATTTGCACCCGTTTCAATTTCTGTTGCCAATGAATTTATTGAAGAGACCGTGGTATTAACAACCTCCTGTCCAGATTTGGCATTGTCATCAGCCTGTTGTGCAGAATCAGCAGCAAGGCCTGCATTCGCTGCAACCTCTTGAACAGTCGCAGCCATTTGAGTAATTGCCGTTGCGACTTCCTCTACCTGCAGGCTTTGTTGTTTAGAGCCCTGTTGGGTTTTATCAACAATATTTGAAACGTCAGAGACTACTTTTAACAGCTCTTCAACACCAATAGCGAGCCGTGAAACAAGCCCTTGAACCTTACTCGCGAAACTATTAAAACTGCCACTCATTACTGCAATTTCAGACCTGCCACTCGCATCTAGACGTCTTGTTAAATCACCTTCACCTTTTGCCAAATCATCCATTGCTAGCACTGCTTCATTGATAGGTAATGTAATCATTCGAACCATCATAAATGCGATAGCAAGCCCAATGATTACACCTATAGCAACACCCAACATGACTTTATTTCGTGCTACTGATGCTTCATTTTGAAGCTCATTGCTGGTATTTGTTATGACTTCTTTTAACTGACTAACCAATTGGCCTAACTCAGTTTCAATTTGAGACATTAAGGGACCGATCTCCGATTTCATTAGAAAAATATCAGTTCTATAGTTATCGGTAGAATGAATTTTTATGACATCGTCTAAGCCATTGAAATAATTATTGAGGATCTCAGCGAAATTCTCCATCGCATCTTCTTGTTCGAAGGTATAAAGCTCTTCAGCACCTTCTACAATTTTTAATTTTGTATTAACCACCTCTTTAAATGAATTGATATTATCAATACTCACCTGCCCTCTAAATGCAAGAAAAGTGCGAAGCTCGCTGACCAGTTGTACATTGTAGTAACGTAAGTCATAAAGAGCTTGGCGTAATGTTTCACGAGAGCCATCATCATAATCCTCCTCATAATCAGAGGTTATCATTTGGCTAATCAGAGATTGTAGTTGTTGTACAGCAGGATTAAGTTTCTCAGAACCTATTCTTTGAGCCGGTATATTCTCCGTATCGTTTTTAGCAAGACTAATCATTCTTTCTTTATAAGAGGTGAATTTTTCAAGATTGGATTTTACAGCGAAAACTGCCTTGCTGTACTCATCGTTCTCGACAACTAGCTTAAATTCAGTCAATTGTTCGACCAGTTGGCTTGCAGAATCTAAATGTTCCACATAATTTTTTTCATACGCAGTATCTTTTGTTAACAAAAACAATCCTAACGCATTACTTGATGCTTCAATTTCTGCTTCAAGATATTGAGCGGTTGAAACAACTGGCTGAATTTCTTCTGTTACAGTACTGATACCATTATTTAAATAGACGAAACGGTTCAATGTGCTTAAACCAACAAATGCAAGAATTGCTAGGATCAGGCAAAAACCAATCCAAATCCTTTGTTTAATTGAAGTATTATGAATGATGCTTTTGATAGATTTTTGCATTTGAAATAATCTTCCTTAATTTGCTAATTAGTGACTTCTCAATAATAAAAGCTCTGTGCAACCTTATGTAAGTTATAGTATAGAATGTGGATTAAACAAATTTATTGCTACTACTAATCAGACTCAAGTAACTAAATTACAATATAACATCTAATTGCTGAATTGCACTTAAAAAATAAAATGTCTCGAGAAAAATCTCATCTCAAAAAAACAACGTAAGTGGTAGTACAGGGTTTAACAATATACAATTACCAACGAAACAATATTAGACAGTAGCAATGACAAAATACTCAGTAAGCAATCTAACAGCTCAAGACTCCACGAACAAACATATCCCATCGTCGTGTAATTTTCATTGGTTTTTAATCTAAATCATGGGAAGTGCTGCTTTTACTGCTTGGAATCCTGGACTCGAGACTGAAATCCCTAAATCCAGTCGCACTCTTGAAACGATTTATCATTTAGATAATGTATACGCAACTTACGATGATATTGATGAGTTATGTCAGGCAACAGGTCTAAATCCTAAAGAGTTAATTAATTTTAGACCCAATAGGCTAGCTATGCATGAACTTATTATCAGAATTTGTGCAAACATTTTAGTTATGGAAGGAAAAAATGAAGAAGATCTAGGGATAAACTTCCGAAATATCTACGACACAATATTTACTCAATATATAGTTCCTGAAATCGAAAACATTGATGCGTCCTGTCATACAATGGCCAACAAGATACAGAATATGATTAGCGATAAGCTTGAAAATATATTTTCAATGCCTGTCTCAGAAGCATCCAAACATAGTTTCTATAAGTTTTTTAAAATCTTCAAAAGGACATCAGTTTCAACCCCCCCCCTACAAACACCCTATGAACGAGAGTTTGAACTCATTAATTCTCTTAAAAATAAAAAGGGGGAGTCGGAAATTGAAAGGGCCATATACAGAAGTCTCTATCGAGTATTAGGTTCTATTTTAAATCATCGTGGTTTTATTGGTAACGATACGAAATTCCTGACAAAAGTATGTAGCATCCACACTTGTAACTACCTAGGTTCACGTTTAGTTGGTAGAAAAGTGGCATCATTAATTGAGCAAGCAATCACAAATGAAGCGTACCGTCTCATTCCTGATGCAAAAAAACCTATTTTAATTAGCCTTAAAGGAGCCTCTGCAGCAGGTAAAAGTTATTTGCGTCCAGTATTGCGTAAGAAGATGTTAGAACTGGGTATCGAGTCTGATGGTTATGGAACAATCAGCCCCGATATATGGCGTCGAATTCTACTCGACTATGATTCTTTAGGTGACGTCATTAAGTATGCAGGACGTTTTACAAGTAATGAAGTTTTCATGATTGACAGAAAACTTGACAGTTATATACGAAGAAAAGCCAAAACTAATAATTCAATTCCACATCTTATTGTTGACCGTTTCCGTTTTGATAGTTTTGCCAGTGATAAGATTAGGCATTTATTGCACAAAACTTATGTTCAATATTTTCATACGGTTTATATGTACTTTGTAGTAACACCCCCAGAAGCTACTGTAGAGCGTGGTTGGGAGAGAGGCATAGAAAGAGGACGATATAAAGCTGTTGAGGATTTTCTTGCCCATTGTATTGAGGCTTATGCAGGAATGCCTCGACTACTATTTAAGTGGATTTCACATGACAAACCGAACTACTTCTTCGAGTTTCTTGACAACAGTGTTGCTAAAGGTTGTTATCCTGAAATGATTGCTAAGGGAACACAATCCTATATGGCCATCTATAAACCTGAAGGACTCATCAATATAGAACGATATCAGCGCATCAATGTGATGGCAAAAACAGCAGGTGAAGTTTATCCGAAATCAGAAGAGCTTTCAGTCGAAAAAAACCTAGGGTTTTTACACCAATGTATTGAGAATATTCAGTCGATTGATTTTATTGACCCTGAAACAGAGACATGCTTTTTATCCATTAAAGATGGAACTTTAACTGTAACCAATGAAGCTATCTTTGAAACTCGTAAAGTGGATATTATATTTTCCGAGCTCCTTAATACTTATCCTGTAACTAAGTAGAATAATTAAAATATATTACTTAAAGAGAAAGGTTAGTTCCTTCAAGCACCAGTTTTTGATAGATTTCATGTTGCTCTGCAGCCAATTTATTGGATTCAGCCAGTATGGAAGGCCAATCTTTATGTGCCCTTAATTTGGCATATATTGGATTATACTTATACTCAAAAGAGATAATATATTTTTTCATCATTGCTCTCTTTAAATGCATAATAGCCCTATCAACATCTCCTTCCAGAGAAGCGACTTCCATACTTTTGACATCTATAGGGACAATATAGGTGAGGGATCGATAATATAGCATGCCGGCGTTTATTGACCTTGTAAGTCGATCCTTGACTCTATCGAGAATCTGCTGTGCGGCCTCTTTATTACCTACCTGAAAATAAACATGTATTTTTTGACTGCATGTAGAACACATCTTTGATAGCTCATAATATTTTGCTGACTCCTTATAATTTCCTGCATAGAGTTCAGCTGTAGCACGCGCTACCATTCCGAAGGAATCTTTATCATTTCGCGGGAACTTTTCCCTCGTCTGACTAATATACAATCCTATGTTACCGCTAAACCGGTGTTGAATCATATCAAAGGGAGTCCGACTCATTAACTCAGCAGCTTGTTCGTGCAAACCAATGTCAGCATGTAAGGATGCAGCAATATATTTACTGTAGATTAAGCCAGATGTTAGCTCAACTGCTTTAGCTGATAGAAGAGCCGCTTGGGCTTGACGTCTCTGAACAATTCTAATGTCAGAAAGCACATTATAAGGAGCATATTGCGAAGCATTAATAGTTAACATGTGCTTTGCGATTTTTTCAGCCTCATTCAGTTTTCCAAATCGAATCAGGTGTTTGGCATAACTATTATTGTCGGACATAGACAATGGGTTTAACTGACGGGCTTTTTTAAGAATTTGTAAAACCTCTACAGGGCTGTCTGTTTTATAAAGTGCGAGCGATTTATAAACATCTGAATAGCTAGGGTTTAATTGAATTGCTTTTTCAAAGTAAGGAATAATTTTTTTATATTCAGAATTGGCTGCCAGTAGTATCCACCCCATCCTCGCATTAACTTGTGGCAAATCCGGACCAAGTAGCATGGCTTTATCTATGGCTGGCACTGCCCTTTCTAAAGCTATTTCATGAGGAATGTTACCGTAATATCTTTCACTCGACCAATAGTTTGCCCAGGCTTTACCCATCCATGCCAATGCGTACCCAGGAGCCAACTCTATCGCTGCACTGAAATGTATTAAGGCAATGTCAATATCTTCCTGTGTTCGTTTCTCGACAAAATACCGTCCTTGCAGGTATTCATTGTAAGCATCAATATTGATATTAGCTATTTCTGTTGTAAAAGTATCAGCATTGATACCCAATTTTGATTTAAGCGCTTTTACGATGGCAGTCGCGATTTCATCTTGAATATCAAAAACGTTTTCGGCGGACAGTTCTCTATTATAGGTTTGTGACCAAAGATGTTTATCAGAATCTGCTGCAATCAATTGTGCTGTGATTCGAATTCGGTTACCCGCTTTTCTGACGCTTCCTTCTAAGATATGTTTAACGCCCAGTTTTGCAGCAACTTCCGGGATATTTATGGCCACTCCCTTGAAAGCAAAGGCAGAAGATTTGGAAATTACATGCAGATTAGGTATTTTTGCTAATACATTCAGAATTTCTTCACTGATACCATCAGAGAAATATTCCTGGTCTTTATTGGGACTCAAATCATCAAAGGCCAATACCGCAATTGATTTTTGCATATTTTCACTGTCTTGGGGATAGCTGTTCTTTTCATCGTCTAAGTTTGTTTCACCAAAATAAATATTCAACAGAAATGGCACAATAAAAATAATCACAGCAATTGTGGCAAGAAGTTTAACTTTGGGGGAGTAAGTTTGAATAAGACTTGTTTTGTTAGAATCATCAATCTTATTAACTTCGAAAATAAACTGATAACCTCGACCATGGACAGTTTTAATGATTCTTTGCTGATTACCATCATCACCAATAGCTTTTCTGGCAGATTTAATGAGATTGCTTAAGGCTGTATCTGAAACTTCACGATCTTGCCAAATGGCATCGAGTATTTCCTGTCGAGTAACTAACCGATCTCGGTTTGTTAATAGGTATACAAGTAAGTCAAAAACTTGTGGTTCTATAGAAACAAGTTGCCCATTTGCAAGCAACCTAAAATTCAAAGTGTCAACTTCAATATTGTCGAATTTGTAAATCATCAAATCCTTCTATGCGAATATTTAGCCGTCCAACTAGCTCGATTAAATCATTATCTCATTGGCTATATCCAATATTCGCATAAAAAATAGATAAAAAGTAGATTATAAGTATGAAATCCTCATGTGTTATCCAAAGAAAAATTCACATAATACACACAATGTACTGTGCATAAATTAACACAACACAGGTTGATCACGAAAACAGGGTATGAGTTTTAATAAAATTGGAAAACAAGGAGAATTACGATGTCACATTTAAAGTTTAGGACAAATGGTTTTTTAGGAGCTACGATACTCTTTTTGGTAGCCTGTCTTTCAACAACAGGTCTGGTCGCATCTAAGAATTCTGACAAGGGTTCTGTAATTGACCAAACTTATCCACAAGCACAAGCAGAGGTCTTAGAAACTTTTGGGGAGATTGCACTAAGTATAACGAACGGAGCCGGACATGGATATGATGGCGAATTTATGGACCAACTTATCTCTTTTCATGCCTATGGAGACAAGTTTGTTGAATTCAATGGAGGACAATCTTTCGATAGTGCAGGTAATGAAAGTAACGAACGTTGGTTATTTGGTGAAAATATTGAAATAGGTGGAGTTACAAAATTTGCCGCTCTTCCTGGAACTTTGAAAGTTGCTGTATATTATGGAAATGTAGCTAATTTAACCTTTATCTCAGATTTTGATCTGATCCATAAGGTATATGGACCAATTACAGTCAATAATCTAATTACTTTATTATTTGTTAAAACAAAGGGTGAATGGAAAATGGTTCACGAACATCATTCTCCAGTTATGCCTCCTCCTCTATAACAGATAGAGATAACACAACACCATAAGAATTAGGTGGGAGATATGATTACAGATGTTATATCTGATGAATATTTCCCCCTTTTTACGTTAAGCAGACAAAGGAAAATGGTGGATTGTGCAGGGATCGAACCTGCGACATCCTGATTGAAAGTCAAACAGCCATCTGCACATATTGTTATTTATTATCAATGGCTTACCAATCTATTATACCTAGCAAAACATTACTCTTAAATGTTGCAAGTGCTTGATATCATTAAACTTGGTATTTCTTGCTAGGCAGAATAAAAATTTTTACCTATTGACTAGGTTCAGTAACTCTCATAAAAACGGTCGCTTGTTTTTTATTATGTTCCAAGATAGAAAGGTACGTAGGTCCGACTCTCGTAAGTTTAAATGCTTGAGTTTGATTGATACCCGCGTCACTTGCTCTTGTTTGTAACACCATCATATCGCGACATTTCAACTGCCAGTGTCCCTCATTTTGCCAGCCATTCGCTTCAGAATAGTGCGCTACATTATTTTCTTCATATTCAATAAAATCATTTGCAGAAGATGTACGAAGTTTCCATTTTCCTAGCATCCACCCCCTTTGAACTTGGCAAATCTGCGCGTACACTTTTTCCTCAGCCACTTTTAGATCGATCTCTTTATGCTGTGCTTTGTCAATTGATATTCCA
>JAUUZN010000134.1 GCA_030589945.1 Gammaproteobacteria bacterium
ATAGTATGACCTCGAACCTGATAAGCCATATAGGCACTTACTGCTGCAATATCACCCTTTTTACCACCCATGGCTTTTTCGCCATTACTGGTGCGGCATTCATTAATTGCGAGTTCTATGGTGATTACTTCCTTGCGTTTGACATCATAGTAAGGATATAACTTAGCGGCATCTTCTGCGAAGCAATCACTATAGCCTTTACCGTTTGCGAAAGTCTTTGCGTATAAAGACTCACCTTTGTCAATGGCTAGTTCATAGGGAGCAAACTCTTCTATTTCTACCCACTGTTCACGGCTTGGAGCATCAAGCGCATAAACGCCATTTGCATAATCACCAAATTCAACCTTTGGAAAACGTCCCTTAAAATAACCCTGGAAAGTTTCAATGTCCTTTTTTACCTTAGCATTAATGCTGCCCTTATCCCCTGCAAAAACAACGGACATGGAAGACACCAATGTTACGATCAGGAGCTTTATAAGTGTATTTTTCATCACATAATTCCTTATATAAACTGATAGTTATTATTTTATGGTAGCAGTAGCTGTTTTAGTGCCACCTTTGCTATCTCGCCAAGTTACTTCAATTTCGCCACCAGATTCACCTTTATAGCTAAAAGCAATGTATGGATTTTTTGAAATTGCTGTACCAAGCTCTGCATGAAAAACCTGTACACCACCGGCAGTCGCTGTCACTTCAGTAATATAATCCGCAGGAATTAGATTACCTGTTTTTTTATCTTTACGTCGACCACTCTCCATGTTGTGTTTCAACAGCATTTTAACTTTAACAACACCCGCTTTTGATTTTGCTTTAATTTTCATTTTGAGTTCTCTCTGTTAAATTTATTGAATTAACCGCCACAACCACCAATGGTTACTTTGACTTCTTGCTGAACCTTATAGACTTTTCCATCTGACTCAACAAGGGCTATCAAATTTGATGTTCCACCCATTCGCACTCGAATGGACACATCGGCAACATTCATAGGACCGAGATCAAATGACGCAGATAAAGGCGCAGGATTTTTTTCAACAAAAATACTGATGCTTTTTACGTTGGGTAATGAGGATTTAACACTCACAGGAACCACTGCACCATTTTCTGCGATAGCAGGGGCCTTAAGAGTAATTTTGTCACTGTCAACAATTGACATACCCGGATACCGAGCTTCAATAGCTGCGGCTAAAGCGTCCGCTGAAAACGCTGCTTCATTGCGTCCTGCTAGACTTATGCTTGGCCAGATTGACACAGCAGCTACTGCACCAAATCCTTTCGTTACTAACGAAAGAAAATCTCTTCTTACTATATTCATTTTATACTCCGATGTTTTATTTAGAGTTAAAGACTGTGGATATAGTCCACAACTAAATCAATTTCTTTTTCAGTCAAAATTGCATGACGTCCAAAAGGAGGCATCACACTGAATCTATTTTTTTCAGTTGCATTCCAAATTTGAGCGCGTAAATCTGCCCTCTTCGGAAATCTTGCTTTCATAGCAATCAGTGGTGGTCCTGAAGTACCGGTAAGCTTGCCACCAGCAATTTGATGACAGGTTAGACAGTTACCTTTCTTACGTCCAAATGCGAGTTTTTTACCAGCAGCAATACTTGAACTTGCTTTGGCATCACCTGCGAGTGTTTCATTGGATGGTAGGAATAAAACAGCTATGAAAACGACAATTAAATATTTCATTTATTGTTACCTTTTCTAGATGTGAGCTCAATAAAAAGTGTTTTTAAGAACATGTCTTAACACTCTACTTATTATATTTTTAGATGATAATTCGAATATTAATAAATTCGAATATAAGTTGTAACATATAAAAAGATACGGAGTCAATTGTTCTGATTAAAAATCATTATTTGAACTAATCGTTTTTATAATAGTTTCAAATGAAAGCATTGTTTAGTATTAATGATTGCTAAAAATCGCCTTCCGCAGCACGTTCCATGATATCCATCATAATAAAACGAACTTTAATGGCCTCTTCTAACAGGTAATCAGGTAGAGTCTCTCCACCCCAAACCATCATGTCCATATTTAATGCATAGAGCCATAACTTTCCCTGTTTATCTTCAATTAGAGAAATTCGACAAGGTAAGTAAGCCGAAAATGCATCATTATATTCCACCATCTTCATTGCTGTTAATGGATTACAAAACATATATATTTTTAGAAACCGTTGCTCTTCACCGGTCATTAATTTCACTTGCTCTGAGAGGGGTAACTCACCAACTGCTTTAATATTATGCTCGTTGGCAATATTACGCAGTGATATCTCAACATCTCCAACACTAAGTCCCTCTTCAACAGGATATTTCCAAACCGTTGCCTCAGCAGGATTCTTAGTGATGATAAGTTGATCGACCAGAGCCCTGTATACTTCAATCGCTTTTGGATCGAGATCTTTGCCCAAGGCCATCATTCCCTCTAAATCCCAGTCTGAGAGAACACTTATCATTGGCTTATATTGGTTGTATAGAAGACCACCACCGAGCACTGCCAAAATACCAATCAGTGCAAAAACATTACGAAGCAAGTTCATTGTAAATTCCTTTGTTTGGCTAAATAAATTAGTTTAAAAATTAGATTAGATCATCAGTTATATCATCAGATTAAATTTATTGGCTTTTCTTTTGTGTCTTAATTGTGGATTCTTCATCAGCAAGTCGCCAAATATCAACATTCGCACCCTGAGCACGAAGGTGGTCGGCAAATTCGGTTAGATAGCGTTGAAAATTACTTTCCAATTTGTAGGCCTCTGAATTTACATAATTAAAAATTGCACGAGTATGGAACACTTTAAAATGTGCCTCAGAGCGTATAATTTCTTCACCCTTTCCATCAAATAAAATAATGGTCGGTGCATATTTAATGTCGAGCTGCTTTGCCCATTCTCTCGCCTGCATCTTTTGACCATTGGGTGTGACAATTAATTTTTTTGACCACATATCTAATTGGGTACTATCAAATTTAGCAATCTCTTTTCGAACGCTCTCGTCGGCTAATACCATTGTGTGCAATTCTTCACAGGCAGGGCAATCCTTCTGTTCAAAAAATATAGCCAGTGGTAGTTTATTTTGCTTTACTTTGTTTGCATAATGATAATCTTCGGAATTGAAGATACTATCTTTTATTAAAGATTTGTTAGACCGCTTTGTGGGCCAATTTTGTCTCATGAAGTCTCTATAGCTTAACTTCTCTTCCAGATGTTGAGCGATATAATCAAGTTCTAAACTAAACCGTTGAGGCCGGTGGTAACCATTTAATCGAAGAACCACTTTAGAACTCTCGTTATAAAATAGAACCGTCGGAGTAAATTGAACCTTTTTTGATTCTGCAAAGGTTTTCTCGGTATATTCTCTGCCATCAACATCGACAAGAGTTCGATCTCCCCAAATATTGATGGCAATGATGTCAAAATTTTCTCGAGCCTTATCAATAATTTCTTTTTGAGAAAAATTACGTTCAATCAGCGCATTACAATAAGGACAACCATCTTGATAGAAAATCAATATTAGACGTTTCCCCTCTTCCGAAGCTTCATTAATATCTTCTTCAAGTTCAAGGAAACTGTCCTTAAACCATTCTGGGTATTCCGTTTGGGCAGCTCCGATGAACTCCCCTTCAATCGTCTCATTATTGGTTGTGGCCGAAACCTTTGATGCTAGCAGTATTAAAATTGCACTTAGTAAGATTGTTAAATAATAATATTTAGCGAGACTGGGTGAACTCTTACTGTTTGTTTGCATTACATTTAACCCTTGATAAAGAATTGAAAACGTTATTATTAGACAATAATAACATAGTAAGGTCGCCACAACAGTGGCTTTTCCGAGCACCAAGAGTGGCACATCATCAGTTCGAAGGAACCCTGAATCAAAAAATATAACTATTTCGTATTCATTTCACTCTTTTATTGTTAGCATATTTAATGATTAAACTTAGCCCAATAATAGCTGAACGTTCAACCTATAAAATTAAATAACTATGAAAACAAATTCCATGCTCATGAAAAATCATTTTAAAACAATTCTACTCAGCTTACTGATTTTGACAGTAGTGGTCACTGTACAGACACAAGCCTATGAGAAGCGCGATCCTCGAGAATATTTTTTCTCTGATACCTTTGGTGATTTAAATGAAGAACTTGAGCTAGCAAAAGAACAAGGAAAGCAAGGACTCCTACTATTTTTTGAATTTGATGGCTGTCCTTTTTGTCATTTGATGTTAACGCATGTACTCAACGAAAAAAATGTACAGCAATGGTATCAACAACACTTTTTAAGTTTAGCGATTGACATTCATGGCGATGTTGAAATCACTGATTTTGATGGCACGGTAGCAGCATCTAAGAATTATGCTAATAAAATAAACATTCAATCTACACCTACCATCATATTTTTTGACCTTAATGGAACAGAGATATACCGAAAGGTTGGCTCTATGAAAAATCCAGATGATTTTTTGTTATTAGGGGAATATGTTAAAAATCATTATTATAAGAAGATGAGCTTTAAATATTTTCTCAAAAATCTTCCGCCTCAATTTCTAAAAAAATCTGGCTAAGGTGTTTACCAAATTCTTGCTCAAAACCAGACCAGTCTTTCCAACGATCCATACTGGGCGATAACAAGGGTTTAATTTCAAAATCACTCAAATCATCTTCGTAGCCTTTTTTTACTTCCTCTAGAATCAAAGACAAATAATCACGATACTCAGATGCAGCTTCCTTGCCACCCGTCATACCATGACCGGGGACATATACATTTGCCCCGCTCTCTAATGCATAATTAAGAGCAGCAATATTCCCTGAAAATGAACCGCCATCATTACGTAAAATACGACCATAACCTGCGTTATCACCTAAAAATATGACAGCCTGGTTTGGCAAATAAAACATGAGGTCGGTATTAGTGTGTGCACTGTCTAGGTATATAGTCTCAATGACTGTACTCCCAAATGTATATTTTGAACCATGTGTTGCGCTTTTATTGGCATTAACATATTGAGTACCCTCAGTAGCTCCATCGGTACTTCTTAACATCAGATCAACCCACTGCTTACCTGCACCATTATCCACTTGCTCAATCATATTGGGATGTCCATAAATGGGCACATTAGGGTATTGTTCCAAAATCGCTTGATTAGCCAACCAGTGATCACCATGAACATGTGTATTAAATACGGCAATAATGGGCATTGCTGAGACTTTTTTAATTGCAGCTAGTAGCATTTCTCCAATTTGCAGGCTACCACCTGGATCAACGACCACAACGCCTTTCTCTGTGAGTATAAAAGCAGGATTATTCATAAACCCCTGATTTGCCACATTAGGCAATTCTAGTGGTCCGTGAATCACATAGACATTCTTTACAACTTGGGTTGCATCATACTGTTTTTCAAGTGGTTTACCTTTAGCAAATGAAGATTCAGTGATGCATATCACTGATGCAAATATTACTGTTGACAGTAGTGTGAGAAACTTATTCATATTGTTGTCGCCTTGCCTAGTGTTCGATTAATTGATAACTACTTAGCCTATTACTTTATTATGAACGGGCTAGTTTGTGAAATTATTTATGGGCCTTTATTAAACATTCTAGAAATGTATTGAGTAACCTTGATGGTTTAGGTGAACTTCGGTTGATCGCAAAAAATTCACATTGGTACTGGAAATCTTCAACAGCTAAAGCTTTGATCATCCCCTGATCAACAAAAGATTGAGCATAGTGATCGGGAAGATATCCCAAATAACAGCCGGACAATAACAAATGCACAATGGCTTCTTGGTCATAAACGGTTGCCGATCGTTTCATGCCTAGTTGATGACCCACTTCCATATTAGGCGAATGATAACCTAAGCCAGCATAGTTATTCGATAAAATAGCCTTTTTAGACGTTTCCTTTGTTGAACAATTAAACAACGGATGTCCAGCTCCGCAATAGAGAAACATTTTCTCATCGAATAAGTAATGGTACTTCAAGCTCGGAGAAACCCGGTGTCCCGGGATTATTCCCAATTGAAATTCTCCCTCCATCACCCCCCGTTCAATCTCGTTGATTGATTCAACATGAATCGAGAGAGTTACTTCAGGTGCCAATTGATCAAAACTTTTGATAGCCTTCGAGATATTTGCTTTTGGATTCGAGACCATCTTATCAAATAGGGCTATATTAAGTTGTCCCGTTAAACGTTGATTAAGGTCATTCACATCGGCACGGAATTCATCCAACGAACCCAAAAGTCGAGTTGTTGCTTGATAAATATGTTTGCCCTCATCTGTTAATGAAAAACCACTACGCCCCCGTTGGCAGAGTGTCACTCCCAATCTGATCTCTAGGTCTTTAATATGGGTCGATATGGTTGAACGACCAATGTTAAGCTCCAACTCAGCAGCTGAGATTCCTCCCGCTTCTGTAACACTTCTAAAGACCCTCAATCGTCGAATATCGACGTCATTGAGTTGACCAAGAATTGCTTTTTTTGCCATGATTCCACCCACTATATTTTCAATGAAAGTGCTAGCAACATCAGAAATTTTATTTTAGCAAAACAATGTTTGATAAATCCCACACTTAACTTCAACAGATAGTAATTTATAAAACTTAATAAATCCACTAAAGTTGGCATCCTTACTGTAAACATATGCAGTGAACATTAATAGATGGTGAGTGAAATGGATCAATTAGCGGGACTCAATCAGAAACAACTAGAAGCCTATTGGATGCCTTTTACAGGTAACCGAAATTTTAAAAAAGAACCCAGGATCATTGTATCTGCAGAAGGTAAATATTATACCAGTGCCGATGGTCATAAAATATTTGATGGCCTTTCAGGATTATGGACCTGCGGATTAGGACATGCTCGAAAGGAAATCATTGACGCGGTCAGTGAACAGGTGAAAACCTTAGACTACAGCCCTGCCTTTCAATTTGGTCATCCGAAAGCATTTGAATACGCCGAACGACTCACACAATTTATGCCTGAAGGTATTAATCGAGTCTTTTATACGGGTTCCGGCTCAGAAGCTGCGGACACATCCCTGAAAATAGCTAGAGCCTATTGGCGCAAGAAAGGTTTGGCCAGTAAAACAAAACTCATCGGTCGAGCTAAGGGATATCACGGCGTTAATTTTGGTGGTATCAGCGTTGGTGGAATTGGTGGTAATCGTGCATTCTTTGGTGAAGCCGTCGCCGCTGACCATTTGCCACATACTATGCTCCCTGAGAATAAATTCGTCAGGGGAATGCCAGAAACAGGTGCATACCTTGCTGATGATCTTGTTGAGCTCATTGCTTTGCATGATGCTTCGAATATAGCAGCGGTGATTGTTGAACCCCTTGCAGGTTCTGCCGGAGTGATACCTCCACCAGTAGGCTATCTAAATCGACTCAGAAAAATTTGTGACCAAAATAATATCTTACTCATCTTTGATGAGGTGATCACCGCTTTCGGCCGTATGGGTGCTAAAACAGGTTCTGAAGAATTTGGAGTGGTTCCTGACATCATCAACATTGCAAAACAAATGACCAATGGTGTTATCCCAATGGGTGGTGTGATCACATCAGAGACCATTTATAATACCTTCATGGAAACAGGCGGTCCTGAATATGGGGTTGAACTACCTCATGGTCACACCTATTCCGGTCATCCGGTTGCCTGTGCAGCAG
>JAUUZN010000084.1 GCA_030589945.1 Gammaproteobacteria bacterium
GCAATTTCTTGTTCTGGGATTTTATCTGCAACTTTCCAAGGTCCAGTTGGAGTCACAGCGACAAACCAGACTCCATTATCAACAGCAAAATATTTTCCATCGATACGCAGTACCTGTGTGGCCGTATTTTCAGCATAAGAAATACTGGTACCAGAAATTAATTTAAACTTTGCAGTACCATCATATTTAACGTCGAGTTTTGCCTCAGAACGTTTAATAGCCGCCGTCTTGGGTATCTTTGCATCAAGTAGGGCCTCCTCCGCTTCTTCAGTGCCTGCGATAGACGTTCTTATGCCACCAATAGGTGATGCCGGTGGTATTTTTGAGAAACTCTCAGGTAGTTCATCAGCACGTACAAAAGTCCAGAGACCTTCCGTGCTTTTTGACCGAAACCAACGCCCTGACATTAAGATATACATGTTGCCCGTAGAGATGTCTCTTAACCAAGGTGTTTCAGTATTTTTTACATAAAGTAGTTCCCCACCAGAGATTGCATCCCACGTAGGTTTTCCCGTTGATACGATTAATTCTGAGGCAGTGGTGGTGACAACAATTTCAGGTATAGAATCTGATGCAACTTTTGAAACACTCGTATTGCTATCTGCCTTCTTAATCATTTGCAAAAGCATTGCTGGCGGAGTGTAAGTTTGTTGCCACGGACCTGTTGCCGATGAAGCTATATACCAAAGTGCTCCACTACTTAAATAGTATTTTTGATTAGAATCTGACTGAACAACAAAAAACGGCGTGTTTACCGCTCGCTTATAACTACTGTTTTCAATATCGGTAAACTGCGGTTTGCCATCATAGGATAATAGAACCGCAAGTTTTTCTTTAAATATTATTTTAGGCGGTTCATTTTTTAAGTCTGCCAAAGAGTTTTGTTCGCTTTCGACGGTTGCCAAACTAGCTGATAGTTGATCAAGTGAAATTTCAAAACTCGATGTTGCTAATGCGGTATTTACAACTGTAGTAAACCGTTGCTCTCCAGCATCCTTTGATTCGGGCCATCGTACTTTTTGAACATCTATATTTCTGATCGTTGCAGTGTTGTTATCATGATCAGTATCGACGATCGCTTTGAACCAAAATACACCAAATATAGGTTCCTTCTTACCCTTTAATTCAAGTGACATAGCACTGCGGCTAGTAAGCACATTGCCTTCAAATTTTTCAGGCTGTGGCTGATAAATAATTATCTTGCCTTTTTCATGGTCTATTTCCTGTGGCCAATCGATTGCAGCCACTGAGAAATGAACAACGGATAATACAAATGCTATGCTACTTTTTATAACAAACATAAGGTTATTAATTTTTAAGCCTGAAAACATATTTACTCCATTAAACTTTTTAATTAAATTATTTAAAACTTATACGAAAACCCGATAACAGGTCCCTGTGTCGTTGTATCATATGCAAAATAATTCTGTGTACCAGCATCACCATCTTTGTAATCTACCCATGTTGATTTATAGCGAAGATCTAACGTCCATTGGTCAGTCATCTTATAATAAAATCCAGACGCAAAGCTTGAAGTAGAATCTGAACCGCCAGTACCAACATCACCTTGAATCACAAAAACCCATTGACTATTAAGCTTATGGCTATAACGAATGCCAACAACAAAATCGACCCAATCTTCTTTCACACTAGTATCGATAGTTCCAGATAGAATAGCCGGATCAATGGAAATATCTATATCATTGTCCCACCAGCGAATTCCAAAGGTATAATCTAGTGTATCATCACCGAATTGATTACGATTGATTACTAGTGCTTCAAAAACTCCTTGGTGAACAGCAACGTCAACAATAGCTCCTCTGGTTGTTGAAATATCTGCGCCAAGATCCATAAAACCATAATCAAGAGTAATTCCCCAACCACTATTATTAAGTGCCTCAAAATGAATCATTCCAGCGATATCAAGATTCTCAAGGATATCATCAAAACCAACTTCAACAGGTATCCCATTCAATCGACCAACTCCCGCATCACCCTTGATTGATGAAGCCATCATGTAAGGTTCAATTTGATACTCCCAGTCATCAGCAGATGTAGCTTTCGAAGGAAATATCAGGCAACCGATTAAGCTGAATAAATATAATTTTGTTATGTTCATAAATAAATGTAATCCTCGCAACTCATTATATTTAAAACTCTAAGCACTCTGTTGTTTTATGCCTTCTTAAAACTAGGGGTACTGTTTTATTGCTTTTGCAATGCATCAAATTTTAATTCCCACAGTTGAATTCATATTCTATTTATTTTTTGGAACATAAGGGTCAGGAGTTCCAAGACGTATTGGCGGCTCCTTCATTAAACTCATTTTAAACTCAACAATTCGCTTTGAAACAGGTGCCATAAACCAAGCTTCGGCGACATCAATTTTATCAAGTGGATAGAGTTCTTTTGGATCTGTTATTAGGTTAAACATTTTAGGCATATTAAGTTTTTGGGGTGCACCGAACATCGAATCAAGCTTGATAAAATGCATTTTATAATTACGATATTTATATGCAAATAACTCATCCCCATTGTAAATTGGAAATCCATCTCGATTTGATTTTTTCTGTTTACCTAAAAAAAAGTCCATTTGGTCCACACCATCGATCATCCGATCAGTAGGCATCTTGTATCCAGCAACCTTTGACAACGAAGGAAGTAAATCTGCTATGTGTACAATTTCATTGCTCGTGCTCTTAGCGGGTATTTTTCCTGGCCACTTAATTAAAAACGACGTACGTAGAGAACCTTCAAGCGCTGTAAAATAATTTCCTCTCCAAAACCCAGCAGTACCATGAGCACCTTCTATTTGCTCAGGACCATTATCGCTAGTCCAAATAACAATTGTGTTCTTCTCAATTCCAAGCTTTTTAATAGCGTCAATAATGGCACCCGCATGATCGTCAATTTCAACGAGCACATCAGCAAAATTTCCATTGCCTGTTGTACCAGCATATTTTGGGTGAGGTAAAACAGGAAGATGCGGTAAAGTAAAAGGAACAAAAGCAAAGAAAGGTTTATTCTGCTTTGCTTTTCTTTTGATGAAATCAATGGTTCGTTTAGTGATTTCTGTATCTATTAATGGTCTTTCTGCAACAGTATAAGGTTTTAGAATCTTTAACTTACCGCCAGCCTTTTTTTCATAAATGGAAGAGCCTGAAGTTTCTGATGCATCATAATGTACGCTTGTTGGATAAAGAGTTTCATCGGTAGAATCTGGAATGCCGTACCATTCATCAAAACCTTGATCTGTTGGAAAACGTCCTTTGGTATTTCCGAGATGCCATTTTCCAAACATGCCCGTTGCGTAGCCTGCCTCAGAAAAAAGCTCGGGCATGGTTTTTTCCCACTGCGTAAGCCCATACAGCATTCCCCAAACAACTTTAGTAGTACCAGAGCGAATGGGATGACGTCCTGTCATTAATGCAGAGCGTGAAGGTGTGCATTGCGGTTCGACATTAAAGTTTAGTAGTTTCATTCCTTCATTGGCTAGCTTATCCAAGTTGGGTGTCTCAGCTCCTCTTAAGATCCCACCACCATAGGCACCAATTTCGCCCCAACCCAGATTATCCACCATCATTACAACAACATTTGGCTTCTCATCCGCATAAGTATTTGGCATTGCAAATACCAACGTGGACAGCACAATAAAAAATATTAATTGAGTTCGTTTAGAAAAATACATCGTCATTATTTCCTTATGGTTATCTTCAATATGATGCAGTAGGGGCTAATAGATCCAAAACCCTGAAACTCGCTCTATTGTCCAGAACATGGTAACACTACCGACCGTATACGCTATGGGTTTTTCGATTTTCTTTGTCCAATTTTCAGAATTAATTGTTAAAACTTTTAAGCCCTGTGTTGTTAGCCAAAAAATTAGCAATACACAGGCAACAAATAGCACTTGGCCTATTTCAACACCTATATTAAACGCCAATAAAGCGGCTGGAATTTCAGATTGTGGTAAGCCAATATCGGCAAGCGCTGAGGCAAAGCCAAAACCATGCAACAGACCAAAACTGCTTGATACCGCAATCGGGTAACGCCAAGTTAGTGTGTCACGTCTGTCTAAAGCTATTTCTCGGGCGAGGAAAACAATCGACAATGCAATAGTCGCTTCAATAGGTGGTATCGGTAACCGCACCAACTCTAGGCCCGCAAGTGTCAACGTGATGGAGTGTGCAATGGTAAAGCCCGTGATGGTCACTAAGATGCGACGCCAAGTGCCAGCAATAAATATTAAACAAGCAACAAATAAAAGATGATCAAAGCCATTCAAAATATGCTCTATACCAAACATTAAATACGTATTTACCACGTCCCAAAATTGCGGAGCACCTTTAACAACAAAGGATGTCGATGATGCATTTAAGCGTGCAGTTTCAGACGTGCCGTCAAGTCGCTGAATACGTACTAATACGTCGGTTGATACACGTTCTAATCCTTTGATTAGAATTTTTGCTTCAGCGAGACCTCCTTTCCGACTAACAGATGAACGCTCAATATATGCCCCACCAATAAAGGCACTACGCACCTTAGATACAGTCTTTACATCAGAAGGTAATACAACATAAAGACTTAAGCGTTTATTTTTGCCTTTAGCGGGCACTTTCCATAACATATCAAAAGTTGATTCATTGGTTTGAGTGAATTCCAAATATGCGGGTCGATATTCGTCTGCTTGGATTATTCCATTTGAAGAGATCAACAAAACCATACTGATCAAAAAACGTATCATTTAACTTTCTGATTCATAGATATCTTAGCTGTGCTGTCATTTGCAGAATTATCCTCAGAATATTTTTCCACCTTAACTTTGTATCGTTTTCGTAGATTCTCGTAAAACATTTCATTGGCCTGCTTTCGTTTTGTCACTCCCCAATCGCGCACAACCTGGTCGCGCACTTCACTGAGATTAGCAGCTCTGCCATTAATGCGTTCATCAACACGCACCAGATGCAAACCAAAACCTGATCGAATCGGTCCTTGCCAACTACCTGTAGGCATATCACTAAGAGATAGTAAAAACTGAGCACCTAATACACGCTCTATCTCTCGCTCTGTCTCTAGGTTAAATTGATGCTTGATCATCAGCGGATCGCCCAATGATTTTGCATTGGAGTCTTGCTCCTTGAGTTTTGCTAGAAGTGCAACAGCATCAGACTGTGCAGAGTCTCCACGCTTACTGGTATTGATGTAGATCTGTCTAAAGCTATACTGAGAGGGCTGGCGATAGTTATCTTTGTTTGCCACAAGATAATCTTGCAACTCTTGCTCTTCTGGTTTATCCAAACTGGCGAGATCTTCTGAAATGAATTCCATTTTCTGTTGTAGACGGCGACGCACAATGCTGTCGTCTTTATCCAGTCCAAAAGCAAGCGCTTCACGATAAAAAATTTCTTCACGAATATAGTTTTGAATTAACGCCTCTAACTCTTTTGCATTCGGTGAGCGCTGCCAAACTTTTTCGTAATTTAACGATAGAGATTGTACGTGCCCTGCTGTCACCAGTATTTCATCGTTGTCAGGCTGGTAATCATTCGATACCTGCTGAAACAACACAAATATCGCACCGCCCAGTAATAAAAATATCACGAGCGGTTCTTTAAACACTTTCTTCATACTACTTCTCAACAAATTTGATTTCTATTTAACTGAACTCGGCGTATACCAAATCGGCGAAGTGTAAGCGCGCTCCTGCGTACTCATGGGTACATCTTTATCCATTTTGATTTCAAAGCGCTTAGCCTCAAATGCCGTCCAACGTGGTGTCGGAATTTCTATAATGCGAGCATAATAAAAAGCAGATTGTTCAAGATTGAAGTCAGGATCCTTCCAAACTTTAATTAGCTCAGACGAACCTATGGTGTTAGTCCATGTCGCATTTTTTACATCAACCGTGTTTCCAACGGATGGTAGCTTACCTTTTGTATCGAGCTTGCGATTGTCGGACCAAACCACGTTATAGACTTTTTCATGGCTTTCACCGTTCGCATCCAGCCAACCTTTTACGATTTGAATGCGATCTAGATTACCATTAAGGGGGTCTTTCATGGCTGCGACTAGAAAGCTTGGTGCCAAATTCTCAGATAACGCGCCTTGTGGTACTTTGCTTAAATCGCCACCCATGGGAACACCCTTAGTATAACCGACGTCCGCCGGTAGGCGATTATTGGCGTCATTTTCCACAAAATCCCAACCACCGAAAAAGCGCACCGTCATACGTGAACCGGTTGTGGCATAGGTTTCTTTACGTTGCATGGCATCAAATAATGCTTCGCGGGTATTTTCTTTCGCCCAAACGGCGGCATATCCTGAGGCAGCCTGCTGCCATCCCATGATTTTGACACCGTTGAAATCAAATATCGGGTGGTTCCAACGATGAGCAGTTGGTTCTTTACCTGAGTGTTTACCAAAAAAGTTGTCTTCACCGGCTGTGGCTAAAGAAGTGTGCGAATCAGTAGAGCCGATCATACCAAACTTGAAAGGATTGGCTCCGAGCTTTTGGTCAAATTCAAGACCTCGTTTTAATGCTGATCTCGCGTACATACCTGCAAGCATTGGTTTTTCAACCATCACACTTAAATCTAAATTACCCTTGTCCCATGTTTCATAATCAGCAAATTCATCATCTGGCGATAGAAACGGATGAGTTTCTGCATCTCCCTTGATTTGAGTCGCTTCAATTAGAGGCTCCCAACGCATACGTGATTCTGCGTATTTCTTATCGAGTTCACCTCCTTTGTATTTTTCTACATCAAACATGGTGCCACTGCTAAGGTTTCCATTGTGAGGGATAGCTAAAATGGAACCCTTTGTTTTTTTCTCATATCCTTCCATCCACTTCCATAAATCTTCTGGATCTTCGCTGTCAAAAGCTGAAAATGGGATAATCTGATTAACCTTATCGGCATCATCACGGAAAATGACCACTCGGTGTAAATTGTTCCCGCCAGGATGTGAAGTCCACTCATATCCCTGAAATGAGGTGAACCTGCCTGGTTCGTTATATTTGTCCGCAACGGCTGTATGTTTTTTCCAAAGACCTTCAAAAAACTTTTTGTCCAATAACTCTGGGGGCAACGACTTAGCAGCAACACTTTGAATCATTTCCATTGTTGCTTTGAAAGAAACCTCTGGCGTATCGTTCAACATTTCATTCCATCGTTTTGATTTAGCACTACCCATTACTTCAGGATTTCCATTGTAGACAGCTATCATGGCACCATAGGCTTCTGCATGGTCTGCTACTACGAGGAAATCCAGAGGACGAGATAATTTAACTTGCAGACCGCCAGAGGACTTGACCTCCTCACCACGTGCAAAACGTAAGGCTGCCTCATCATCTAGCCTATTACCAAAACCAAAAGCATCACCGGAAAGAGCTGTATGCAGATGAGTATCGCCAAAATAGACATTGGTTGGAAACTTACGGCCTGCATTGGGCGAGAAGCTTTTTGTCGGTGAAGACTGCGTCTCTACCGTTTCTGTTGAATGTTCTGCTGATGATTGTTGTGAAGAATCAGCTGTCGTGGCCGGAGGTGTTTGATCACAGGCCGCAAGCAACAGTAATGTTATGCTCGATAGTCCAAATGTTATGTAACGATTCATTTTACGCCCCTTTATTTTTAAAAATTATTTACTTGGCGTATACCAAATCGGTGAAGTATAAGCGCGCTCTTGTAAAACAAGTTTTCCGCCTTTTGGAATTTTTGCACCAAAGACCTTCGCATCAAACGCTAACCAAGAAGGTGTAGGTATTTCGATTACACGCACATAATAAAAAGCTTTTTGATTAGCATCAAATTCAGGGTCTTTCCAGAATGCTGTAAGGTACGGTTCACCAATAGCATTAGTGTAAGTCGCTTCTTTTACATTAACGGTGTTACCAACCGGTGTTTTAGACCGGCCATCTTTGCCAATCAGGCGACCATCTGAAACGGCTACATCATAGATTTTTTCATGTGTTTTACCGTTCTTATCTAACCAGCCTTTGATAATTTGTACGCGATCTAAGTTTGCACCATCAGCATCGCGTACAGCGCGAATTAGCAATCCAGGTGTTTTATCTTTAGGCGCATTGTCTAAGTCGCCACCCATTGGTACACCACCGGTGTATCCATTTTCAGCAAAATCTGAGCGATCCAAATCGGACTTATCAAAATCCCAACCAGCAAAAACACGAACTTTCAAGCGCGTTCCTGTTGTTGCATAAGTTTCTTTACGCTTCATCGCATCCCACAATGACTCTCGAGTATTTTCACGAGACCAGACTGCAGCCAGACCACTTGAAGCAGCACGAAAATGACGAATCTGCTTTGATTTATCGGGATTTGTTCTGGCTATAATAACTTCATCAAGACGGTAGTGAGGGTTAGCGCTAGGCTCGGTTAAACTCACCTTACCGAAAAAGTTATTTTCGTCTGTGGCCGGAATAGAAGTGTGCGCATCAGATGAACCAATCATGCCAAACTTAAACGGATTAACTCCCAGTTTTTTCTCATAAGCCAAACCGCGTTTATAGGCTTCTCTTGCGTACTCTCTTGGCCACATTGCTGGTGTTGTGGTTTCTGGCCCTAATGTCCCTGTATCCCATGTGTAAAAATCCGCAAATTCATCGTTAGGCGACAAAGCAGGATGTGCTTCTCCATCTCCCTTAATTTGTGTTACTTCATACAAAGGTTCCCAGCGCATTCTACGCTCGGCATAGTCTTTATCGATAGGTTCTTTGCTGGTGAGTGTTATGTCATCGAACATCAAACCATTTGATATATTGCCATTGTGAGCAATCGCCAACACTTGACCACCCGTCTTCTTCTCATAGGCTTCTAACCACTTCCACAGGTCTTCAGGATCGACCGAGTCATAAGATGACATAGGAACTATCTGTGATGTTTTATCCATGTTGTCACGGAATAATACATTTCGATGCAGGTTGTTGCCATTTGGCATTGAGGTCCATTCGTAACCGATCATTGCTGTAAACAATCCCGGCTCATTATACTTTTCAGATATTTCATTTGAACGCAACCAATAGGATTTGGACATGCCTGAACCGGCCAATTTATCTTCCTTGAGGTTCACTTGTTTAATCCACATATCAAATGCAGCAGTTGGCTTTTTAGCCTTTACTGCGTCATGAATAGCTTTACCCCACGGGTTTTTTAATAACTCAGCATCGGACACGGCGATTGCAGGCGCTAAACCATAATTTTCCGCATGATCAGATATCACCAAAAAATCCAACGGACGTGACAGCTGTACTTTTAGTCCGAAACTTGACGTAATAACCTCTCCACGCGCTAGACGATAAGCATCTTCAGGGCCGCGGATATTTCCTACCATACCAGCATCGGTAGAATAGGACGTATGTAGGTGCGTATCGCCGAAATAAACATTATTAGGAAATGACTTCTCAGGAAAAGGTGAGTACTTCACTTTTTTGTCACCAGGAGGCGGTGCGTCTTGCGCTAACGCTGTACTACTAGCAATTGTAGAAAAACTCAATACGGCTAATGTAACTTTCAACAACTTGTTCATTTTTATGTATCCTTACGAAGATTTAATATTTTAGGGATATCCCTAGAGTAAATAATATGGTCTATTTCAAAATTTTACTAGAATTTAACTGTATCAAACTTTTTCTCAAGCGGTGTCCCTTTGTAGAGAATATCCTTAGCGGTATTACCATTGAGTGTTGCTGCTGGTCCATAATAACGTGCAAGAATATAATAGCCACTATCCATTACAGGCATCCAATAGCTACCATCTTTTGGATCAGTTTTACTGAATGTAAAGGTTACATTACCATTTTTATCTGGTTCAGTATTGAAACCGTTATAGGCTTGTATATCGTTGTTGCCAATATCTGCAGGATTCAAAGGTAAAAAAGTGTTCGAACCATAACGTGTAACAGACCAGAATAGATCAACACCTGGTTTATAAGGTATGGTCAATACGAAAGGGCCATTAGCACCGCTCAGTCGTTTTCCTGTTTTAGTTACTGGCAGTTGTTGATAATAGGCATGATGAACAGGTAAACCTAAATGACCTAGCAAGGTACCAGCAGCTCTTACTTTATGTGTTCCACCAGCAGGATCGTCAATTGCCTCAAACATTCCCACGTTACCACTAACACCACCTGAGGCGAGAAATCCTTTTAAATTTTCGAAGGTTTCTTTATGCATAGCCGGTGTGTATATTTTAGCAGCCTTTGCCATTAAATCTTTCGTTTGCTTATAGGGCTTAGAATTATCGATAGTCCACTGAATTAACGCATGAGTATCTTTGGGGTTGGGTAACTCAACAGCTTCCCTTAAACCATACATACGTGCTTCATGTCGAATACTATTGGCTAACTTATCATTGTTAAAATTAAATGACTGAGTCCTAACAAAAATAAATGGAAAATTTGAAGTAGTTTTAACGATGGTGCCTTTTGGTAATTTACCTTTATAGTCTTCATGTACTAGCACAAAGCGTTCGCCATCCTTAATCGTTACCTTATCAAAGATAGTGTGATGTTCCATATCGAAAATTTGCAAACTTGAATACCGATTATCTTTTGCTGGCATATCGATAATAACAGGGCCAAATCGAACATCTGCAACTGCTTTACTGTAAAAATGGTCGAGGGCAGGTGTAATAACGAATGAGCGATAATCTGCAATTCTTGGATGGTCAAACGTATTAAAACCATATTGTTCTATATGATCGACTTCTAACCCCATGTGGTGGACTATTTTATAACCGTAATATTGAACATCTGGTAGATTTTTTTGCTCAGTTGCCTGCACAGGAACCATATAAAATAATATGGCTAGGCTGATAGAAACTAATAGTTTTACTGAAGTATTGTTCATTTGATTATCATTATCCTATTTTTGGAGCTTTTAAAGTATTTTATTTACCAGAATTATTTGTACGAAAGCTATTTTCAAAAGATTTAGCATCAGAAATGTCTGTAGGTCGATACATGCGAAGGGTGATTGAGGCACCGCCTTTAGGCATACCCACATTGTTATCAAATTTCTGACATTTATCACTATTACCCACATGTACGGTAAACGAACCATTGTCATTAGCTTTAGCCGTATAATTACTGATCACAGCATTATTGCTATGGAGATAGCCGTCCTTGCCGTACGCTGTGAAACTCCAATACCCACCTTGATTGTATTTTACAGGTGGCTTGAGAAAATTCACAGCAGTACAGTCATTATCGCTAATCCCAAGTTGGGGATAATAAGCATGTTCATTAGGCATGAGCCCCCAGCCTAACAATGACGATGAGATGTAATGAAATTTTTCGATATCCGTACCATCTTTGAGAAGTACCGTTCCTGAGACCAATTCATTTGCATAAGCTGTTTTTGCTTTAACGAGTCCCACAGGTACTGCGCTGGCTAAAAAACGCTTTGCTTGTTTGAGTTGCTCATGATCATAACCTGGACCCACATAATCATTCGCAGCCATTGCCTTGATTTTAACTGAATCTTGAGCTTGGTTAGCAATGATTAGACCTGCATCTGTACTGGTACGCATTAGAGCATAAACGTGTTTATCTATAGTGCTAATGTCAGTTGGCTTAATTATGAGCGTCTCATCAGAGTAAACAACGCCAAGCTGGGCATGGTTAGCATCAAATAGATGTAAGGAATGGTATCCCGTAGTACGTTTTGGCATTGTAATCTCAATACTCTTACTCGCATCAAAAACACCATGGGAGTACAACATGTCAGATTGAGAACGAACAATGCTTTGCGTTTCGGCAGTTGCTGGTTTGCGTGAATGATCAAACTGGTTTACTCCACTTGCTCGAGCAATTGCATTATTGAACATCAACTCAGACTCAGCCTGTACTGCAGTCATAAGATCTACCGTTTTACCACTAGCCAAAATGCCAGATGAAAA